>CAYZFW010000028.1:0-13002 GCA_964477615.1 uncultured Phycisphaeraceae bacterium
CTCGCCCATGCCCATGAAGACGACGTTGGTGATGCGGCCCACGTCGGGCAGACGCGCAAGACGCCACACCTGTTCGACGATGCGCCCGGCGGTGAGGTTGCCGTCGAGGCCGCCGAGGCCGGATGCACAGAACTTGCAGCCGACGGGGCAGCCCACCTGGCTTGAGATGCAGGCGGTGCGGCGTTCCTCGGCGGGGATCATCACGCACTCGGTCTGGCGCGAGGTATCGAAGCGCGAGGAGCCGGGGTCGGCGGCGTTGTTGAGGACGGTGAGGAGGCCCGAAGGGGCGTTCTCGATGGGGCTGACCGGAGTGGACTCCGCGGCGACCGCGGCTGCGGGTGCCGGAACCGCAGCCGGGACTGGGCCGGGCCTGGGGGACTTCAGGTCGTCCCACTGAATGAGGAGTTTCTGGGTGCCGTCGGAGGCGGACTGGTGGGAGATGGTCTCGCCGGAGAGGAAGACCATCTCGCGTGCGAGGGTTTCGCGCTCGTTGGGCTTGAGGTTGGACATCGCCATCGGATCGGCGACGCCCTTCTTGTAGACCCATTCGAGGATCTGGTCGGCGCGGAAGTGCGGCCAATCACGCTCATCGCACCAGGCTTTGAGGGTGCCGGGGGTTTGGTCGAAGATGTGGGGGAGGGGGGTCATGGGGAAGGCATCGGAGGGGAAGGCATCGAGGCAGGAGGCATCAAGGCATCAAGTAGGTGACTGTGCGGCGTACGAGTCGGCCCAGTCGAGGAACACTTTCAACAGGGACTCCAACTCATCGGGGCTGCATGCGCCGATCCATACCCGGCCGCAGCCTTCGTGCAGCACATAGGTGCTCTTGTCGTGGATGCGGCATGTGATCCAAGCACCGCTCTGTGGTTCGGGCTTCATGCCGTCGTAGTCTCCGATTGCCACAGGGATGAAATTCGCCTCACGAAGGCGAGTTCGTTCGAGATCGATGTGAACCAACCAACCGGGGTTGTCAAGTGTCTCGATCTTGACGCCGTAGCTGTGCTCCCAATCCTGATCGCAGTACGAGGCGTACCAGCGCTGCAAGCGCTGTAGGACGTTATCTTGCGTGCCGCTCACCCACTCGCTCCGACCGTGAGTGGCACCGCTCCGTACACCTCTTCGGTAATCACCGGCGAACTCACGCGGAGGCGGCGGGAGGTCGGGTCGATGCCTTGGGCCTTCATCATGGTGCCGAGGGCCGCGGGCATCTTGAACTCGGTGTCCTCGTCGACGATGTTGCGGACCTCGATGGTGGCGTCGAAGCGTTTCACGAGCTCGCGGCACAGGCCGGCGACGAGGTCTTCGGGGGCGGAGGCGCCCGCGGTGACCATCACCGCTTCGACGCCCTCGAACCACTCAGGGCGGAGTTCGGAGACATCGTCGATGAGGTGGGCGGGACAGCCGACGTTTTCCGAGATCTCGGTCAGGCGCTTGCTGTTGCTGCTGTTCTTGCTGCCGATGACGAGGACGAGGTCGGCGTCGGGGGCGATCTGCCTCACGGCGTGCTGGCGGTTGGTCGTGGCGTAGCAGATGTCGCTGGTGGGCGGGGCCTGGATGTTGGGAAGGCCTTCTTCAGGGCCTGGATGATGACCTCGGCGTCGTCGGTGCTCAGGGTGGTCTGCGTGAGGTAGGCGAGCTTGTTGGGGTCGTTGATCTTCAGTTTGGGGATGTCGGCGGGGCTCTCGACGACCTGGATCATGTCGGGGGCTTCGCCGAGGGTGCCCTGGACTTCCTGGTGGTCTTTGTGGCCGATGAGGAGCATCTGGATGCCCTGCTTGGCGTAGCGGATGGCTTCGACGTGGACCTTGGTGACGAGCGGGCAGGTGGCGTCGACAGCGGTGAGGCTCTTTGCCTTGGCGATCTGACGGACCTCGGGGGAGACGCCGTGGGCGCTGAAGACGGCGATGGAGCCGTTTGGGACTTCGCTGAGGTCTTCGACGAAGGTGACGCCGCGGTCGCGGAAGCGGTTGACGACGTGCTTGTTGTGGACGATCTCGTGGAAGACGTAGAGGGGCTGGCCCTTGCAGATGTCGAGGAGCTGGTCGACGACATCGATGGCCATGCGGACGCCGGCGCAGAAGCCGCGGGGGTTGGCGAGGAGGATTCTCATGGGGAGAGCAGCAGATCAGCAGAACAGCAGAGCAGCAGATCAGGAAGTGGGTGGGTTGGTTGTCGATTGATCGAGACGGCGGCCGGAGGAGAGCGAAGCGTTGGTTTGGGAGAAGATCGGGTGGGGACTCCGGCTTCACCGGGCGTTTGGGGATGATAGCCTTGCCGGGTGGTGTCCGAGCCGTTTCGGGCCGTGGTGTTTTGCGGGCGAGCATGTGCGTGATCGAGCGGTGTTGAGCGCCCTAGTCCGGTTTCTTCATGAATGCCCCTGCCTTTGCCATCCCGACCGAGAACGAGCCGCTGCTGGGCGTCGGTGGCGAGGGGGCGCGCGCCGGGGGCGACGACGCGATGGAGCGGGTGACGCGGCTGGCGCAGTCTCACTATGAGAACTTCCCGGTGCTGACGCGGCTGGTGCCGGAGGAGTTGAGGGAGGACTTTGCGGCGGTGTACGCGTACTGCCGCACGTGCGATGATCTGGGGGATGAGACGGGGATCGGGCCGGAAGCGCGGGCGAGGTCTTTGCAGTTGCTGGGTGAATGGCGGAAGATGTTGGAGGGGTGTGTGAGGTTTGCTGGGGTGGGGGGGTGAGGGGTTTGGGGGGGGGGGTGGTGGGGGGGGTGGGGGTTGGGATCGGGATCGGGGTTGGGATCGGGATCGGGGAGCACTGGTTGCGAGCAACCAGTGGCACTTGTTGCACCTTCGCATCCGGTGTTTGTCGCGCTGGCTCGGACGATGCGGAAGCATGAGCTGCCGGCGGAGCCGTTCCACCACCTCATCGACGCGTTCGAGCAGGACCAGCGGGTGACTCGGTACGAATCGTGGTCGCAGGTGATCGACTACTGCACGCGGAGCGCCGACCCGGTGGGACGGATCATCCTTCGGCTGGCGGGGTGCAGACCGGGGGATTCGGACTGGGATGAACTTGTGGCGATGTCGGACGCCACGTGCACGGCGCTGCAACTGACAAACTTCTGGCAGGACGTGCGGCGCGACCTTCTGGAGCGGGACCGGGTGTACCTGCCTTCGGCGGAGACAGGGATCGGCGAGGCGGAGTTGCGTGCGTGGTTGGACGGGCGTGACGGCGCGGAGGGTGGGAAGCCGGGGAACCGGGTGCGGTACATCCGCGCGGTGCGCGGTTTGGTGGATCGGACGTGGGCCCTGTTCGAGCACGGCCGGCCGCTGCCGGGGCGACTGGGTGGAAAGATGGGGCGGGTGGTTTGGCTGTTCGGCGCGGGGGGCGAGCATGTGCTTCGGCGTGTCGAGCGCTGCGGGTGCACCACGCTGTGGCAACGGCCGGTGCTGTCGAAGCCGTCGAAAGCGCTGCTGGTGCTGCGGGCATCGTTCCTGTCGTTCGGGCCGGCGCGGGCCGGTCGGCGCGGGGGTGCGGCGTGAGCACGCCTGCTTCCATTCCGACGGAACTCGAGCCGGATTTCGAGGCGTGCCGGCAGATCGTGCGGGCGCACGCGCGGAACTTCTATTACGGGCTGCGGCTGACGCCCGAGCCGAAGCGGTCGGCGGTGTACGCGATCTATGCGTGGATGCGGACGGGGGACGACGACATCGACCTGCCGGGGACGGCGGACGAGAAGATGGCGAGGCTGGAACAGTTTGCGCGAAGGTCGGAGCGGGTGTTCGCGGGCCTCGGCTTGGATGAGAACGCGCAGGCGGACCCGGTGTGGCGTGCGTTTGCGCACGCGATCGGGGCGTTCCCGGTGGACCGGGGCGATCTACGGGCGCTGCTTGACGGGCTGCGGGATGATGTGAAACAGGACGCGGCGGCGAAGGCGGGGGTTCCGGTCTACCCGACACGCGGGGATCTGGAGCGGTACTGCTATAACGTGGCGAGCGTCGTTGGGCTGATCTGCATCGATATCTGGGGCCTGCGTGAGGGCGTGGATCGCGCTGAAGCGCGGCGGCTCGCGGCGACGCGCGGGCTGGCGTTTCAACTCACGAACATCCTGAGGGACTACGCGGAGGATTACGACCGCGGGCGGGTGTATCTGCCCGGCGAGGATTTCGAGCGGGCGCGGATGACTCCAGCGGAACTTCGGGAGTGGAGGGAGCACCCGAGGTGCTGCGGCGTGGTGAGGCAGGTGGCGGCGTGGGCGCGGTCGGCGTACCGGGATTCGGCGGCGCTGGAGGGGATGGTGACGCCGTCGTGCGCGCCGACGCTGTGGGCGATGACGCGGATTTACTCGAGACTGCTCTCGAAGATCGACGCCGACCCGAGGCGGATCGTGTGGCACCGTGTCCGGGTGCGGGCGGTCCACAAGGCGGGGATCGCGGTGGCGGCGGCGCTGCGGGCGCGGGTGAGCCTTTTGTAGGTGGGGTTCGGGAATCGGGGTTCGGGGTTCGGGGTTCGGGTTATGGGGTTCCGGGTAGTGGCCGTGAAAGTCCGTATCATGCCGCCCCCCTATGCGGATCGAAGTTCACAAGTTTGGTGGGACGAGCGTGCTGGGCGCGGCGCGGATGCGCGAGGTCGCTTCGCTTTTGATCGAGGCCTCGAAGCGGGCGCGGGTCGTCGCCGTGGCCAGCGCCATGAGCGGCGTGACCAACCTGCTGGTGGAAGCGACGGCGGCGGCGAAGACGGGGCAGCGCGAGAAGGCCATGGCGGCGCTCGCGAAGATCCGCGGGATGCACGATGAGGCGCTGGATGAGATCGAGGGGCCGGGGGGCGGGCCGGTCCGCGCTTCGGTCCACGCGATTCTGGATGATCTGACGAACGTGATCCGCGGGGCGGAGTTGGTGGGCGAGGTGACGCCGCGGACGCGGGACCGGATCGTGTCGACGGGGGAGAAGCTCAGCGTGCGGCTGATTGCGCTGATCCTGCGTCAACGAGGATTCGCGGCGGAGGTGATCGACGCGGACACGTTCATCGACACCGATGCGAACTATTCGGACGCGAACCCGCTGCCGTTTGTGACCGATAGGGGGATCGGCTCGACGCTCCGGCCGCGGCTTGAGAAGGGGGAGATCGCGGTGGTGACGGGGTTCATGGGGCGGGCACCGGATGGATCGACGACAACGTTTTCGCGCGGTGGGAGCGACTTCACAGCGACGCTCGTGGGCGGGGCGCTGAACGCCGACGAGGTGACGATCTGGACCGACGTTGACGGGGTGTTCACGACCGACCCTCGGGTGGTGCCCGGTGCGTCGCTGATCCCGCAGTTGAACTACCGCGAAGCGGGCGAGATGTCGTACTACGGGGCCAAGGTGCTGCACCAGCGGACGATGATCCCGGTGGCGGGGAAGCGCATCCCCGTTTGGGTGCGGAACACGCTGAACCCCGGCGCGCCGGGGACTGTGGTGGACGGGACGTCGACCGGCGGGGCGCACCCGGTGAAGGCGGTGACGGCGATCAAGGACCAGGCGCTGCTGGCGCTGGAAGGCAAGGGGATGTCGGGGGTGCGGGCGGGGTAGGGCCGGGGTTGGGGGGGGGGGGGGGGGGTTGGGGGGCGGCTTTTCTCGTGCCTGGCGGCGCGGGGGATCAACGTGACGATGATCTCGCAGAGTTCGAGCGAGAGCAGCGTGTGTTTGGCGGTGCCGGGGAGCGATGCGCTGGAAGCCGAGGCGGCGATCAAGCGGGAGTTCCGGGCCGATATCGCGCGGGGGGATATCGAGGACGTGTCGGTGCGGCTTGGCGTGGCGCTGGTGGCGGCGGTGGGCTTGGGCATGGCGCACACGCCGGGGGTGTCGGGGAATGTGTTCACGGCCCTGGGGGCATCGGGTGTGAACGTGCTCGCGATCGCGCAGGGATCGAGCGAACTGAACATCACGCTGGCGGTGGAGCAGCACGAGGCGGGGGCGGCGGTGGCCGCGATTCATGACCGCTTTGCGCTGGAATCGAACGTATCTGGTGCGGAGAACGGCGGCACGCGGCGGACGACCGACCTGCTCATCATGGGGTGCGGGAACGTCGGGCGGGCGCTCATTGATCTGGTGCGGAAGCGTGCCGCGCGGGGGGATACCCCGGAGCGGCTGCGGATCGTGGGCGTGAGCGACCGAAGCGGCTATGTGCTGCGTGGCGGCGGGCTTTCGGCGAAGGAGCTGGACGCGGTGGTGGAAGCCAAGGGCGCGGGGCGGGCGCTGCACACGGTTGGTGGCGCCGTGAAGGCCGAACGCGGGCCGGAATCGATGTTCGAGGCGGCGTGCGGCGGGGGTGGTAGCGTGCGTCTCGTGTCGCCGATTGTGGTGGACGTTTCGGATTCGGACGCGTCGGCGCCGCTGCTCGAGAAGGCCCTGCGCCGGCGCATGGACGCGGTGACTGCGAACAAACGCCCCGTGGCAGACTCGTGGGATGACTTTGTGCGGCTGCAGCGGGCGAGCGCAGAGACAGGGCGGACGCTTCGCGTCGAGGCGACGGTGGGCGCAGGGCTGCCGGTAATCGACACGCTGGCGATGCTGCTGGCGACGGGGGACACGGTGAGGTCCATCGAGGGGTGCTTCTCGGGGACTCTCGGCTTCGTGACCACGGCGCTGCAGGACGGGGCGTTGTTCTCTGAGGCGGTGGCGGAGGCCGTGAAACTGGGCTACACCGAGCCGGACCCGGTGACGGACCTGTGCGGAGCGGACGTGGCGAGGAAGGCCGTGATCATGGCGCGGATGAGCGGGATTTCGACGTGCGATGAGCCGGCGCAGCTCACGGGGCTTGTTGACCGCTCGCTGGCGGGGCTACCGCTGGACCGGCTGATGGAGAAGGTGCGGGGCTTGGATGGCGCGATGGCCGCGCGGGTGAAGGCGGCGAAGGGGCGCGGGGAAGTTCTGCGATTTGTCGCGAAAGTCGGGCGGGGGAACATCGTGGTCGGGCCGGCGGAGGTGCCGCTGGACTCGCCCATCGGCTCGCTGCGCGGGACGGACAACATCATCGTGTTCCGCACCGCGTGCTACGACGCGCGGCCGCTGGTGATCCAGGGGCGCGGCGCGGGAGCCGTGGGCACCGCCATGGGCGTGCTGGCGGACATTCTGCGGCTTCGCACGGAAGGAGCGGTGCGCTGATGACCAGCAGCGTGACGGCGTTTGCGCCCGCGACGGTGTCGAACCTTGGCGTGGGTTTCGATGTGCTTGGGCTGGCGCTCAGTGGGCCGGGCGACACGGTCACGGCTCGACTCTTTGATGGCAAGGGCGTGCGGATCGCGTCGGTGTCATCGACGGTGCCCGGGTCTCCCCCACTGCCGACGGACCCCGCGAAGAACACCGCGGCGGTGGCGGCGGTACACACATTGCGCCGGGCGGGCATCGAGACAGGGGTGGAACTGGAGATCGTCAAGGGGCTGCCGATCGGGTCGGGGCTTGGCTCATCGGCGGCGAGCGCGGCGGCGGCGGCGTTTGCCGTCAACCTGTTGGTCGGTTCGCCGCTGCGCAAGAGCGAACTGATCGAGCCGGTGATCGAGGCTGAGGCGACGGTGGCGGGGCGTCACGCGGACAACGCGGCACCGGCGATCCTGGGCGGGCTGGTCTTGGTGCGGTCGCTGTCTCCGATGGACATCGTGCGAGTGCCGGTGCCCGAGGGGCTGTGGGTGTCGGTGGCCTCGCCGCGGTTTGAGCTGCTCACGCGGCAATCGCGGGCGGCGCTGCCGAGGGAGGTGCCGTTGAGCGAGATGGTGCGGATGACAGCGGGGATCGCGGCGCTGATCTCGGCGTGCCACACGGGGGATCTGGGATTGCTGGCGCGGTCGCTGGCCGAGAGCGACCCCGTGACGCGTGCGCGGATCGGGCTGATCCCCGGCGGCGCAGAGGTGATTCGTGCGGCGCTCGACGCGGGGGCGATCGCGGCGGGGATTTCGGGCTCGGGGCCGAGTATCTACGCGCTGTGCCGCAGCCGGTTTGATGCCGAGGCGAGCGGGGCGGCGATGAGGGATGCGTTTGGGCGCGCGGGGCTGGAGAGTGCGGTGCATCAGTCGGGGGCGGATGCGCCGGGCGCGCGAAGGGTGTGAGGGGAGCACGGGCATCCGGCGAAGACGCCGCAAGCCGCGTGGCATGGTCTAAGGGCAGGGCACGCCGAAGCGGCCGAGGAACGTGACGAGGTCGGCGGTGTTGATGGTGCCGTCACCGTTGAGATCGGCGGCGATGAACCCGGGGGGGCCGGAGCGGCCGAAGGCGCCGAGGAAGGCGGTGAGGTCGGCGGTGTTGCGGCTTCCGTCGAGGTTCAGGTCTGCGATGCATGGGGGCGGACCGACGCCCGCGATTCGGAAGGCGTACAGGGTGTTGTTGCTGATGGGGTCGGCATCGTCGGTGACGGCGATGAGGGAGTAGACGCCGGGGGCGTCCAGCGCGGGGCCGATGCACAGGCCCTCGACATTCTGCAGGAACCCCGAGAAAAGCAGGGTCTTGGCGGCGGGGGTGTACCCGCCCGCGGTGAGCGCGGGGATCGTGGAGACGTCGGTTGCGGTGGAGGAATCAACTTCGTAGATGCGGGTGCGGAAGAAGCCCGAGGCGTTGAAGGCGAAGGAACGCTCGAGGGCGATGAGGCGGCCGTCGGGGAGGAGGCAGAGGTCGGAGAGACCGCTGCGTGCGCCGGAGACGGCGGTGCCGTGCCAGGGGTCGCAGGTGTAGGCGAACTGCACCGAAGGCCCGGCGGCGACGTAGCGCTGCAGGCGCACAACGGTCCCCACGGCGGCGGTGGAGAGCGGGCCGTCGACGGTCAGGGCTTCTTCGTTGGCGGTCCAGACTTCGTTGAGGCCCGCACGCCCGACGCCGGCGGTGAGCGACTCGAAGCCGAAGTTTGGGCGGATCGCGGAATACACGGCCGGCGTCACGAGGGGAGGGCTGGCGAGGCTGCCCGTCACGAGCTCCCAGCCGGTGATCTCGGGCGGGGAAGCGCCGGCGATGCCCTCGTCACTGAGAAGGATGGCCGCGTTGCCGAAGCCGAAGGGCGTGAGGGCGATGCCCTCGAAGTCGCGCGACAGATCGAGAGAGAGGCCGGGGACGAGCGTCGGCGCGGAGATGCCGCCGGCGCTCGAGTCGATGGTGAGGTCGAAGCGAACGACCTTGTTTGAGTTGTCCATCACGGCGGCGAAGATGCCGTTGAAGAACCGCACGATGCCGGACATGCCGGTGACGGTGAAGGGCTGGCCGTTCTGATCGGTGGCGTTTGAGGGCAGGGTGAGCGAGTTCACCTGCGTGATGACGAGCGGGGCGGCGTTGGCGCGCACGGTGAACACGGCGAGCACCGCGCCGCAGCAGAGCGTGAGGATGGACGGCTTGAGTGGCACGGATACTCCTTCGGCTTGAACGGGGGGCGGGATTACGATACCGCGAGCGGGGCTGGATTCGATGCGATTTCCTGAGAATTCTTTCTCGGCTCGGGCAACGCTGCGTGTCGGGGACGCGTCGCGAGCTTCACCCGGCCCATCGCCCGGAGGCGGGCGATGACCCGGCGTCCGGGATTGCGAGTCGGGGGCGATGACGATGCGCGCGAAGGCGAGTGGGTTGTCAATCACGTGCCCGTGACACAGACGTTTGTGGATTCGGTGAAGAATCGCATGGCGTCTTCACCCCCCTCGCGGCCTACGCCGGACTGCTTCATGCCGCCGAAGGGGACGCGGAGGTCGCGGAGGAGCCAGCAGTTGACCCAGGCGGTTCCGACTTCGAGGCGCTCGGCGACGCTCCTTCCGCGCGCGGGGTCTGCGGTCCAGACGCTGGCGGAGAGGCCGTAAGGGCTGTCGTTTGTGAGCGTGACGGCGTGGTCGTCGTCGTCGAAGGGCGTGAGGGTGACGACGGGGCCGAAGATCTCTTCACGCTGTGTGCGGCACGATGGCGCGAGGCCCTCGATGACGGTTGGGCGGAGGAAATAGCCGCCCACGCAGCGCGGCGGCAGGGTGGTTGGGCGGGCTCCGCCGCAGAGGATACGGCCGCCTTCGGTCCTGGCGAGTTCGACGTACGACGTGACCTTGCGGAGGTGCGACTCGCTGATGAGGGCGCCCTGCTGGGTCGAATCGTCGAGGGGGTCGCCGGACTTCAGGGCTTCGCTGCGTTCGACGAATGCACGGCGAAATTCGTGGAACAGGCGCTTGGCAACGAGGACGCGCGAGCCGCAGAGGCAGATCTGGCCCTGATTCGAGAACCCCGCACGCACGGCCTGCGCGGCCGCCCACTCCACATCGACGTCATCGAGCACGATGGTGGCGTTCTTGCCGCCGAGTTCGAGCGAGAGCTTCTTGAACATCGGGGCGGCGGCGGCAGCGATGGACGCGCCGGTCGCGGTGCCGCCGGTGAAACTGACGGCCTTGACACCGGGGTGGGCAACGAGCGGTGCGCCGGCGTCGGCGCCGAGGCCGTGGACAATGTTCAGCACGCCCGGGGGTAACCCGGCCTCGATGGTGAGTTTCGAGAGCATGCACGCCGTGGTTGGCGTGAGTTCGGAGGGCTTGCAGACGGCGGTGTTGCCCCAGGCGAGCGCCGGGGCGATCTTCCAACTGAGGAGGTAGAGCGGGAGATTCCAGGGGGAGATGAGGGCGACGACGCCGAGGGGGCGGCGGAGGACGGTGTTGAGCGCCGAGCCCGGGACATGCGTGCTCGACCCCGGCGCGGGCATCGGCGCGTCGGTGCGAAAGTTGTCGGCGCGGGGGTGCTCGCACGCGTCGGCGAAGAAGCGGAAGTTCGCGGCGGCGCGGGGGATGTCCATCGTTCGCGCGAGGGCGATGGGCTTGCCGGTATCGGCGGACTCGGCGCGGGCGAGGGGTTCGAGATCGCGCTCGATGAGATCGGCGATGCGGCGGAGCAGTGCGGCTCGCTGGGATGCGGGTGTGGCGGCCCAGGCGGGGAAGGCTCGCGCGGCGGCGGAGACGGCGGCGTCGATGTCGGCAGCGCTGGAGGCGGGGAGGGTGCCGATCTCGCCGGCGGTCGCTGGGTCGATGTTGGGGAGGGTGCGGCCAGAATCGGCGTCCACCAAACGGCCATCGATCAGGTTCCGAACATCGCTGGGCATGGCGAGAGGGTAAGGCGCGATGGGGAAGCACTCAACGCCTGCGGGGACTCTTGAATGGGCTCTTGGGCTGGGTTTGCAGAGTTTGCACGCAAGTCTCTAGCCGCAATCCATGTCCGCGGCGCATGGATGCCGACGTCGCGCCCGCTCGCGACGCGATTGAGCATCTTTCACTGGAGATCCTCCTATGTGGCACGGCACTTCCTTGCGTTCCGGTGTTCTCTCGGCTGCGTCCCTGGCAACGTTGTGCGGCTCGGCGCTCGCCCAGTCGATCATCGGCGGCGGGGTCTTTGTGGACCGCGATCCGAACAATGACGTGACCGCGACCACTTCGTACTACTTGAACGCCACGCAGAGCACCGCCTTGATGGGCATGGGTGTCATCGGCGGTGCGGACGTGGTCGACTTCTTCGGGTACAAGCTACCTGCGGAGACGTACATCACCGCCATGACGGTGCCGCTGGGGACGCCTCAGGGGCCGTTCACGTCGCCGAACGTGGGTTTGCAACTCGAGAACGGTGACGGCTCGATTGCCCATGTCCTGTCGTTCGCCGACGGGGTAGATCAGTTCGGGAGCACGGAGAGCAGCGGGGGTGCGGTGGCGCGGGCGCGTCCGTTCGTGGGAGGCAACCAGAAGATCAAGGCGATGTGCAACGCCACCGCCGGCCCGTACGCGTTGATCGCGTCGGTGTACACGGGTGACAACGGGCAGTTCGTGGAGCAGGAAGGCAACAACGGGCCTGCAACGGCGCTGGTGCTTGGGCTGTCGCTCGGCGGCCCGAAGATCGGAACGGGGGTGCTCACCGCGGCTGATGTCGACTACTACGCCGTCGACATGAAGCATGGCGACATCCTGGCGGCAGTCACGACGCCGTGCGAGGGGTTCCCTGATGATCTGGACACGCCCGACACGATCTTGGCGGTGATCGGGACCAACGGGGCCACGGTGCTGCTGAGCAATGACGATGCGGGGAATGATCAGATTGGGGATGGCCGCGGGTCTGCGGTGCGGTATCGTGCGACGGCTGATGGGAGGTACTTCCTGAGGGTGAGCGGCTTCGCGGGCCTGGCCTCGGGCCGCTACGCGCTCACGGCGGCGCTCATCCCCGCGCCGCCTACGAACCAGTGCATCGGGGACCTCAACGGCGACGGGGTGGTCAACACCATCGACCTCACCGCGTTCCTCGGCAAGTTCGGCACGGCGTGCCCGTAAGCCAGGGCGTTCGGCCTGGGCTCGCCGTTGAAAGACGCGGGCGAACCATGCCGCAGAACCGACCAACTGTCGTGATTACTTCTGCTCCAGCCCCTGCGTGCCCTCGACCTGGGCCATGCGGGCGATTTCGCCTGCAGTGGTGACACCCTTGAGGACCTTGAGTTTGCCGTCGTAGAGCAGGCTGCGCATGCCGTTGGCGATGGCGGCTCTGCGGAGGTCGGAGACCCCGGCCCGCTCGAAAGCGAGCGAACGGAGTTCCTGGTTCATGGTCATCATCTCGAAGATGGCCTTGCGTCCGCGGTAGCCGGTGCCGGAGCAGTTGTCGCAGCCCACGCCGCGCATGAGGGTGTTGTTCGCGAGGTCCTCGGCGTTGATGTCCACCAGGCGCAGGTACTTCGGATCGGGGGTGGGGTCGGGCTCTTTGCACTTGGGGCACAGGACGCGGATGAGTCGCTGGGCCATGACCGCTTGAATCGAGCTCGCCACGAGGAAGGGCTTGACGCCCATGTCGATCAGGCGCGTGATGGCGCTGGGGGCGTCGTTGGTGTGCAGCGTGCTGAAGACCAGGTGGCCGGTGAGGGCGGCCTGGATGGCGACTTCGGCCACTTCCTTGTCGCGGATTTCGCCGACGAGGATCACGTTGGGCGCCTGGCGGAGCATCGAGCGCAGCACCGCGGCGAACGTCAGGCCGATGTGCTCCTTCACCTGGCACTGGTTGATGCCGGTGAAGGCGTATTCGATCGGGTCTTCGGCGGTG
>CAYZFW010000029.1:0-12887 GCA_964477615.1 uncultured Phycisphaeraceae bacterium
CCTCCGCGGTGAATCCCTCCCCCGAATCAACTACCATCCCCCCATGTCCCCCAGCATCCGCCTGAGTTTCTTCGGCGCCGCCGGCGAGGTCACCGGCTCGTGCTACCTCGTTGAAACTCCCACCGCCCGCGTACTCGTCGATTTCGGCCTGCACCAGGGCGGGCGCGAGGCGGAGATGCGCAACCACAACCGCCCGCCTATCGAGGCCCGCCGCCTCGACGCCGTGGTTCTCACCCACGCCCACATCGACCACTGCGGCCGGCTGCCGCTGCTGGTGACGCAGGGCTACCGCGGCGAGATCCACGCCACCCCCGCCACCGCCGACCTCACCACCATCCTGCTCCGCGATTCTGCAGGCATCCAGGAAGAGGACGCCCTGCGCGACGCCCACCGGGCCGCGCGCCGCGGCGAGACCGCCATGCCCGCGCTGTACTCACGCGACGAGGCCGAGCGCGTCTTCCCGATGTTCAACCCGCTCGGGTACGAGACGCCGCGCGAGATCGCCCCGGGCGTCACCATCCGTCTCTTCGATGCCGGGCACATCCTCGGCTCGGCCAGCGTGGAGATGAGGATCACCGCTTCGGGGCGCGACCCCTACACGATTCTCTTCTCCGGCGATATCGGCCAGCGCGGATCGCCGCTGCTGCGCGACTTCACCCCGCCGCGCACCTCGCCGCCCACGCCGCCCATCCAGCCCGACGCCGTCGTGATGGAATCCACCTACGGCGACCGCGACCACAAGCCCATCCAGTCCAGCCTCGATGAGTTCGCACACGTCATCGCCCAGGCCCAGGATTCCCGAGGAAAGATCCTCGTCCCCGCCTTCGCCGTCGGACGCACGCAGAACCTCGTGTACCAGCTCGGCGAACTGCTGCGCGAGAACCGCATCCGCCCCATCCCCGTCTTCGTCGACAGCCCCATGGCCGTCGACGCCACGGAGCTCTACGCCCGCCACCGCGCGCTCTTCGACAAAGAGGCGTGGGAGATCATCGAGAACGGGCACTCCCCTCTGAAGTTCCCCGGCCTCAAACTGCTCCGCAGCGGCGAGGAGTCGCGCCAACTCAACACCATGGACGGCCCCGCGATCATCATCGCCGCCAGCGGCATGTGTACCGGCGGACGCATCATGCACCACCTGCGGCACCACCTGTGGCGCGTGGGAACCCACGTCGTCATCGCGGGGTATCAGTCGGCCGGGAGCGTGGGACGCCAGCTCGTCGACGGGGCTCACCGCGTGATGGTCATGGGCGAGCCCATCGTCGTGCGCGCGAAGATCCACACCATCGGCGGTTTCTCCGCCCATGCAGGGCAGTCCGACCTGCTCCGCTGGGCCTCGCCGCTGAAGGGCACCAAGGCGCGGATCTTCCTCACCCACGGCGAACGCGCGCCCCGCCAAACCCTCGCGTCAAGAATCAAGCAGTCCATCAACATCGAACCCCACCTGCCGGAGTTTCATGAGGTGGTGGAGTTGTGAGGGGAAGGCACGGAGGCAATGAGGCACGAAGGCACGTGGAGGGGGAGGTGCCAGTGCATCAGGGCAGGAACGCATCGAAGTATCGAATCGCCCATCATCAGGCCCTTGAGCGAGCAGATCATGACGACAGCGCGTCAAATTTGATCGACGGAACCACCGCGTCCGAACCCGAAGGCGAGCCAACACGCCGCACGACACGCACCGAACTCACCACGCGCACCACACGCACGACACACACTTCACACGCACCACACCACACACACGTCACAGCGACTCAACAACCCACCACCCCGACCCGCGGAGCGGGTCAACGATGGTTGCCAGACGCGCCGGACGCGAAGCGGCCAAGCGTCTGGCTTCGATCCCCTGATTCCCATCGCCCATGAAATGGGCGAACGAAAACGAGCACACTGCCCGCCCTCACCATCAGTCAAGGTCCAACCCCAATCCCCCTCCCAGGCTTCCCCATGACCAACTCCACGCCATTCTCCCGCCGCCAAGCTCTCACCACCCTGACCGCCGCGGGCGCGCTGTCGCTCCTCCCGCGGCAAGCCCGCGCCGACGACAAGCCCGCACAAGACAAGATCTTCCAGCCCCTCCCCAACGGCGCGGGCTACTACAAGTTCAAGCTCGGCGAGCTCGACGTCTACGCCTTCGCCGACGGCCAGGGCGCCGTTCCCCCCTACCCGGTCGTGGGCGAGAACGCCTCGAAGGAACTCGTCGAGCAGGCCATGAAGAACGACTTCCTTGATCCGTCCTCCGCGGTGATCCACTTCAACGTCCCGCTCGTCCGCACGCCGCAGGGTGTTGTCATTTTCGATACCGGCAACGGCGAAGCGGGTCAGTCGTGGGGCGCGGGCAAGCTCATGCGCCACCTCGCCTTCGCCGGCATCCAGCCGCAGGAGGTCATCGCCGTCGTGATGACCCACCTCCACGGCGACCACGTCGGCGGACTCGCCGGGGCCGACGGCAAGCTCGCCTTCCCCGCCGCACGCTACTACATCCAGAAGAACGAGGCCGACTTCTGGACCGGCCCCGCCCCCGACATGTCGGGCTCGAAGATCGACGACGACACCAAGAAGCAGTTCATCGCGGGTGCCGCCGGAGCGTTCGCAAAGATCAAGGCCAACGCCGAGCTCATCGACGGTGCCAAGGAGATCGTCCCCGGCGTGCGCGTCGAGCCCGCCTTCGGGCACACACCCGGCCACCAGATCGCCCACCTCTCCAGCGGCGACAAGCAGCTCCTCCTCATCGCCGACTGCATCCACCACCACACCCTCAGCCTCCGCAACCCCGGCTGGCACATCCGCTTCGACACCGACGCGGCGAAAGGTGCCGAGACCCGCAAGCGCATGCTCGACCGCGCCGCCGCGGACAAAGCAATGGTCCTCGCCTACCACATGCCCTTCCCCGGCGTGGGCCACATCCGGCGCGAAGGCGACGGCTTCGAGTGGGTCCCCGCCGAGTGGAAGTGGTGAACACGCACCGGGTATGTGCCACGGGCTTCCGCAATCTGCTGCGGATGCCCGTGCCGCGCATTCGTGCGGCCCCCCAACGCCCGCGAAGCGGGCGCTGCGATGGTTGCCAGACGCGTAGCGTCTGGAACACGACCGAAGAACGGCCCAACCGCCCATGAAATGGGCGGGCGAGTACGTCCGTCTTCATAAGCCCCATCCGCGTACCTCAACCCGCCCCCGAGAGTCCGCCCGCGCAGCGGTGCCCCTCATTTTCGCTTTTCACTTTTCGCTCTTCGCATTGCTCTCCCTCTTCCTCGCAAACTCAAAGCACACCAAACTCGCCGCCACCGCGGCATTCAGCGACTCGACCCCCGCCGCCATCGGGATCGACACCCGCTCGTCCAGCAGTTCCATCACCGAAGGCGACAACCCCGTCGTCTCGCCGCCCACGATCACCACACTGCGGTGTACCGGCGTCACGTCGAACAGGCTCCCCCCGCCCGTCATGGCCAGCCCGTACAGACGGAACCCGGCGCGCTGCATCTCGAACAAACCGTCCACCAACTGACGGCAACGAACGATCGGGCACCGGTACACCGTTCCCGCCGAGGCTTTGACGATCAACGCATCGACCCACGGCGAGCCCGCCGAGGGCCACAGCACCGCCCGCACCCCCGACGCCACCGCCGAGCGCACGATCATCCCCACATTCTGCGGGTTCGTGACGCCGTCGAGCGCGAGCACGTGCGCCGGCTCGCGTGAGCCCTGCCCCTTCACACTGGGCAGGAACTCATCCATCTCCACCGCCTTCTTCAGCCGCACCCGCGCCGCGATCCCCTGATCGTTCCGCGCATCGCCCGTGAACGCGCCGATCTCGCGGAACGACTGCGTCTGCAGCTCCACGCCCTTCTCGCGGCACGTGCGCGACATCTTCTCGCGGAACTCCCCCGGCAGCTCCCGCGCCATCCGCACCCCCAGCACCGTCACCCCCGGCTCGTCGAGCGCCTCCTGCACGGAGCGCCGGCCGTAGACCGTGATGGAGTTGGGCGCATCGCCGAGGGGGTCCGCCGCCCGCCGCCGCGCCGGGTGCATCGGCCCCTGCTCGGGGTGCGCCTGATCACGTTCATCGTTGCCGTATCGCTCGTTCATGCCCAATTCTCCCATCCGAACCACTTCGTGCCTCGGTGCCTCCGTGCCTCAATGCCTTCCCCCCGGGGGGCTACCCCCTGATCTCCCGTGTGTAGTTCTTGCCCCCCCACTGTGTGTCGGCCCCGGTCTTGAGGTCTTGCGCTGCTTCGCTGAGGATCGCTGCGGTCATCCATGCTCCGACCGGGTACCACGCCAGCATCCACACCGGCGCGTGCTGGGCCCGCAGCGCCCGCCCGATGGCCCCGCAGAACGCGTACACCCCCGCACCGCAGCAGAGCACGAGCGCCCACCCCAGCGGCACATCGCCGAGTTTCATCACGACCGGCCCGGCCACGAACCCCGCCGCGCTCATCACCGGCACCACACACCCGATGAGGCGCAGGCGCCACGCGAAGCCGATGAGCCGCCCCGGCTTGCGCCGCACCGCCTCGGTGTAGATGCGCTTCCAGCCCTTGCGGAACGCCGGCCAGCTCCGGTACATGCGGCACCTCAGCAGCCCGTCCGCCATGAGCACCCCGAGGCGCATGTCCTTGTGGTGCCACATCAGCCGCCGCGCCAGCGCGAGGTCTTCGAGCAGTTCGCCCTTGACACGCTCGTGCCCGCCGAGGGTGTCGTATGAACCACGCCGGAAGAGCATGAACTGCCCGTTGGCAAACGCCCGCCCCGAGTCGTGCCGGTTCACGAGATCAAGCGGGAACTGGCGCACCAGTTCGATCCCCGCCGCGGGCTGCACGGCGAGCTCGAACCACGCGTGAATCTCCAGCGTGCTGAGCAGGCTGAGCAGGTCAAGCCCGCGAGCGCGCATCAGCCCCATCGCCGCGTCCAGGCAATCCGGCGCGAACGACGTATCGGCGTCCGCAAAGCACAGGTGTGTGGCGTCTCTCGCGCCAACCGAATCCCGCACACCGCGCCACACCGCATGCGTCTTCCCCGCCCACCCTTCCGGGCACTGATCGTTCACGATCACCTCGAACGCCCCGCGCCGCACCTCATCGCCCATGCACCCGCGCTCGATCGCCGCCCGCAGCATCGCTTCCGTGTCGTCGGTACACCGGTCCAGCACAAACACCACCCGCACCCGCTCCCCCAGCCCCGGCACCCCGCACAGCGACGCCGCGAGCACGCCGATCACGTCGCGCTCGTTGTGCGCCGGCACGATCACGCACACACGCTCGCCCGCGGCAGCCTCGCCCCCGCCTGCCTCCAGCCCCGCCCGCAGCGTCGGCACCGTGCGCGACACCCGCACGATCCGCCACCACACCGCCCCGTAGTACACCGCGCCCACCCCCCCAAGGCACGCCAGACCGATCAGCGCGATGACAACAACAACACTCACAAGAGCCACAACCCTACACGCGAGGCCCCCTCAACGCCGCGATCAACCGTGCCACGGGCTTCGGCCTTCCGAGGCCGACGCCCGTGCTCCCCTCCGCATTTGCCATTTGCGATACGCCAGTTCCCTCACCCACCCCGCAGCGGCGGCCCATCCTCCTCGCTCACCACGCACCGAATCCCCTTCTCCCCAAGCCGCTCCGCCAGCACCGGCAGGTACCCCCGCTCCGTCTCGGTGTGTCCCGCCAGCACCACGCCGCAGTTCATGTCGAGCGCCGCCAGCACCTCGTGGTGCTTCATCTCACCCGTCACAAACAGCCCGCACCCCAGCGCCACGGCGTCGCCAACCAACTCCCCACCCGACCCGGGCACCACCGCCACCTTGTTCACCCTCTCCCCCTCCATCCCCATCGGCATCGCCACCACCACCGACGCGGGTGCAACGCCGCGCACGAGCAGGCCGGCACGCAGCCGCTTCGCCACTTCCTCCGCCGTCACGCCTCCATCCACCTCCCCGATCCTCCCCGCCCCAACGCGCGCATCCAGCCGCCCCTCGAGTTTCACCACATCAAACGCCGGCTCCTCATACGGATGCACCCCGCGCATCGCCGCGACCACGGCATCGAGCCGCCGCGCCGGGCACACCATCTCGAGCCTCAACTCCGTCACATGCTCGAGCCGCCCCGCCTCCCCCACCGCCGGCGCTGCGCCCTCCTCACCAAAGAACGTCCCCACCCCGGGCACCGCGAAGGAGCACGACGCGTACTTCCCGATCACCCCCGCGCCCGCACCCGACATCGCCTCGCGCACCTCATCAATCACCTCCGGCGGATCGGTGGGCACAAACACCGTCACCTTGAACTCGCCCCCGCTGCTCGATCCCCCCGCGCCCGTCGCGTGAGCCCGCACCGCGCGCACCTTCAACGCATCGGGCACCGCGATCCCTAGCAGCCACTCCGTCACCCCCCCCACTGCGGCATCAATCGCCGTATGCGGCGAGTACACCGCCACCCCCGCCCCCAGCAACCTCAACACCGCACGACCGCGAGGCGACCCCGCCGTGATCCGCTTCAGCGCCGCAAAGATCGGCGGGTGATACGCCACCACCGCCCCCACCTTCTTCCGCACGGCTTCCTCAGCGACCGCCTCATTCAGATCAATCGTCAGCAGCACGCCGCCCTTCAGCGGCGAGCGCGAATCCCCCAGCAGCAGCCCGACGTTATCCCACGATTCCGCCAAGTCCACCGGCGAAATTTCCGCCATCGCACGCTCAAGATCACCAACAGTCTTTTCCATAGGGAACACAGCCTACCACCCGCAACCAATCGCGACGCCGCGGGTTGCAACATCACAACGCCCTCCCCCGCACGCACGTCGCCACGACCGGCCCGCAAAGCGGGCCGCCCATGGTTGCCAGACGCGCTGCGTCCGGACATCCCACCGAACCATGACACAGCCCGCGAAGCGGGCGAACGAACCGGACCATTCCGAACCAGACCATTCCGAATCAACCCAACCCAACCAAACCCATGTACCCCCCCACCTCCGCCGCCGCTCTCTTCATTCTCACCACCTCGCTCCACGCCGCGACACCCTCAACCGCATCCATCCTCGCCGACTTCGACTTCATGACCGCGCACATCGAGAAGAACTACGCCGGCTACTCCGCCAAGATCAACAACCTCTCCCGCCCCGCGCTCCAGCAGCACACGGTCGCCATGCGCGCCAAACTCGAATCCGCCGACCAAGCCAACCCCATGCTCCTCGGCGGCATCCTCCACGAGTGGCTCCTCTTCTTCCACGATCACCACCTCGGCATCCGCTACAACCAGGACGCCGACACCACGACAGCCGCCACCCCGACCGCCGCACCGGCCTCCGATACGCCCACCACAACCCACCCCGTCGAGCGCATCGAACCACCCTTCACCGCCGACACCTTCGGCTCGGCGTACGCCAAGCGCACCGCCCCACACCCGCTCGAAGGCCTGTGGCAGATCGACGACTCCCGCTACCTCATCGCCGTCACACCGTCGTCCTCAAAGCCCGGCTCGCTCGACGGCACCATCGTCTCTTCCACACTCCCCCAGTGGAAACCCGGCGACGTGAAGCTCCGCTTCCACCTCCCCGCCGAGGGTTCGAGCGTAACCCTCACCGACCTCTGGGTCGCCGACCGCAGCTACCGCGAGTCCGCCGTCACACTGCTGCCCACCGGCACCATCTTCCAACTCGCCGGCGTCGGCGGCACATGGACACGCCTCCACCCGGTGCCGCAGGCACCCAACGAGCCCGAGCGCCTCGTCCCCTCGCGCGAGTTCTTCCTCTCCAGGATTTCCCCCAGCACGCTCTGGCTCCGCGTGCCCAACTTCCAGAACGAGAGCAAACCGGCCCTCGATGCGCTCCTCGAAGCGAACAAAGACGACCTCGCCACCACACCGAACCTCATCATCGACGCCCGCAACAACTCCGGCGGCCAGGACTTCGTCTACGAGCCGCTGCTGCGCCTCGCGTACACGCGGCCCATCTATTCGGTCGGCATCGAGATCCTCAGCACCGCCGCGAACATCGCCGCCATCCAGAAGAACGCCGACGATCCGTCCCGCCCGCAAGAGAACCGCGACGCCATCAACGCCATCATCGCCCGCATGAAGTCCGTCCCCGAGGGCACCTTCGTCGCGCCGGACGGCCGCCCCGTCAGCATCACCACCTTCCCCGAAGTGCTCGAGAACCCCAAGCGCATCGCCATCCTCATCGACAGCGCCGGCAGCTCGGGCGAGCAGTTCATCCTCGAAGCCCGCCAGTCCCGCAAGGTCACCCTCTTCGGCACATCCAACACCCTGGGCGTGCTCGACTATTCCAACCAGATCGAGATCGATTTCCCCTCGAAGCGCTTCACGCTCCTCTACCCCATCAGCCGCTCGCTCCGCCTGCCCGAAGAGCCCATCGACAACACCGGCATCGACCCCGACATCCGAATCCCCAAAGACACACCCGACCCCATCGCCTTCGCGCAGCGGTGGCTCGAACGCCAGGTGGACTGACCCCCAGTGCCTTCCCACCCCGCCACGTGCCACGGCTTTCCCCGTCCGCGGGGACAGCCGTGCCGAATCACCTGGATCATCGCTGTATCACAGGCGCGAGTACACGGCGGGTGCCGGGGTACGGCGTCCCCGCCGTGCTCCGACCGAGTCTCGAAAACAACCCTGCGCACGCGAACACGCGAACCCTGGCACGAGGAACCGCAGCACCCAGGCAAGAGTCAATCACGACCCGCACAGCAGCCCCAACCACGATCCATCACCGGCCCGCAAAGCGAGCCACCGATGGTTGCCAGACGCCCAGCGTCTGGCAAGCGGCCGCCAACACCACAAAGCCCATGAAATGGGCGGACAAAGCGCGCGAAGCACCATGAAAAAAACCGGCCGCACACGCGGCCGGTCCTAGTGGAATCAAATCAATCTGCTCACATCGCGGCCCGCGGTTCTTCAAGAACTCAAGCACTCGGCCACTCGGCCACTCGGCCACTTCCTCAAGCCTTCGCGGTGTACTTCCCGCGCCCGACGCGCTTGAACCGCTTGTCCTTGATCAGCGCCTGGTTCACGATGGTGCGGAAGTTCGGGCTGGTCGTCCGGTAGCCCGCCTGCTGCACCGCGCTCGCGACCTCGGTCACGCCCATCGTCGCGCCGCTCAGCACCTGGAAGAGCGCATCGACGAGGTTCGAGTCGTTCCGCGCACGCCGACGCACGCCGCCCGCCGAGCCGCCGAGTTCCGAAAGCTGCGCATCGATCTCGCTCAGGCGCTCGAACGCCTTCTGACGCGCCTTCTCAAGCCGCTTGATCGCGCTCTCGCGCTTGCGGAGTTCGGACTGGATCTCTTGCGTGCTCAGTTTCGCGAGGTTGTTGCCGCTCTTCGCCATGATGTGATGCTCGTTCTCTCTGCCCCAAGTTCTTTGTGGTGGGGCGCTGACACGGGCCGGGGAAACATTTCATAGGCCGCGTCCGCGACGGCCGAAGCCGCGAACCGCCCACACCCCGGACTCTGCAGAATTCCCCCGGCTTTCGTCTCTGACAAAACACACGTCGCCCTTGGGCAGCAATGTTATAGCCCGCTCTTCGCAGGAAGGCAATCTCGCGACACAGAGATGGGGAAAGTCACCCGCGCGATGACACAGCGTTGTGCATCCGCCGCAGTCTCTTGACCAAGAGCCACCACGCACGAGACACCAAGCGCGGAGCGCTGGAATCCCGGACTCGATGTCCGGATTTCAAAGATCGCGCCACCAATCGTGCCGCCACCACACCCCAAATGAAACTCTGCACACTACGACTTGATCTCAACACCCATCAGCCCCATCAGGCCGTCGAAGTGTTCTAACGAATAAAAATCCATCACCACGCGACCCTTTGTGCGCGAGGCACCTGTCATAATCCGAACACGCGTGCCGAGATGCTCGCCCAGCTGCTTCTCCAGTTCACGGATCGCCGCATCCGCCCGCAGCGGATCACGCCCAACCGTGCCCCCCAGTTTCGGGTTCCCTTGTCCCGCAGTGGCAGCGCCAACCCCCAGCGCCCCCACCGCACGCTCCAGCCGACGCACCGTCCACTTCTGCGACGCGGCCATCTTCGCCAACTTCTCGCGCTCCAGACCCCCGTTGGCCGAGAGCAGCGCCTTGCCGTGCCCCAGCCCCAGCGCGCCGTCGCGCAGCAGCGATTGCACACTCGTCTCCAGCTCCGTCAGCCGCAGCAGATTCGTCACACTCGAACGCTCGATGCCCACGCGCTCCGCGACTTCGCCGTGCTGCAGCCCGAACCCCTCGACGAGATTCCGCAGGCCCCACGCGCGATCCATGGTGTTGAGGTCCTCGCGCTGCACGTTCTCGACAATCGCCCACTCCGCGGCCTCGCGGTCGCTCAGCGTGCTCAGCACCGCGGGGATGTGCGTCAGCCCCGCGAGCATCGCCGCCCGCCACCGCCGCTCGCCCGCCACCACCTCATACACTGCCGCGCCCGCGCCGACCACCGCGCGCACGGCGGCGCAGCGATCATCGCCCGCATCAATCTCCCGCACGGCGATCGGCTGCATCACCCCCGAAGCCCGGATCGACGCCGCCAGGGATCGCAGCGACGACTCATCCATCTCACGCCGAGGCTGGTACCGCCCGCGAACAAGCTGCGCCACACTGATCTCAACAAGCCCGCGCGCCGGCGCGCTGATGCCCGCACCGGAGGACTCATGCGCCTCGCGAACTGCCGGTGCCGACGCCGAAACCGGCGCCGAAGCCGATCCCGACCCTAGCACTGCCGGGGTCGTGGCGACCGCCTTGGCCGATGGTGTCACGACTTTCGCCGCGGGCGCAGCGATCGCCGGCGTCGACGCCTTCGCAGGAGCAGCGATCGACTTGGTCGCCGCCGCACTCGCCGGGCGAGAGATCGGCGCAATCGGCCGGTACGGCTCGTAAGGCTTCAAGGGCTCCAGCGGCTTCAGATCCGGGTAGGGCTTCAGCCCCGCGTCGCCCCGGCCGCCCCCACCCGCAGCCCCACTCTCACCCCCGCGACCCGTTCCGGGCTTCGAGCCGCTCGGCGCACTTGTTGGCGACGTGCGAGCGCTTGCACTATTGTATTCCTTCGCTTCCGGCGAAGCCGGTACCTTCACCGGCACCGGCGTCCCCATTAGGCTCGAAAGTCCCCGACCCAGCCGCGGCTTCTCCGGTTTCGCACTCATCGCTGTCGTCCTTCCATGGAATCACAATCCGCCCACAGGGCCGGCCCGGCGCGGGCGGCCTCGGAGCTCGCGGGATCATATCGCGCCGATGCTGGTTACCCATCCGCCACGAGTCGATATGGTGCCCAGCGCCACATGTCCACGCCAATCGACAACCCCCCCACCATCGAGATCATCGCCCGCGGCCTCTGGGTCCACGGCGGGCATATCCTCCTGTGCCGGAATCTTGAGGCCGGGTACCTGTACTTTCCGGGCGGGCACCTCGAGTTTGGGGAATCCGGGGCCGTGGCCCTGGCCCGCGAGATGATGGAAGAGGCCGGGGTGCGGGTGAAGGTTGGGGCGTGCCTGCTGGTGGGGGAGTGCTCGTTCACCCAGAAGGGGCGCACGAGGCACGAGGTGAATCTGATGTTCCACGTGGAACATGGCCCGGCCGGATCGCCGCAATCGGCCACCGGTGCCTCCCCCCCACCTGTCCAGAGTCTCGAGCCGCACATCGCGTTCGAGTGGGTCCGACTTGCCGAATGGGCGTCGTACGACATCAGGCCGGCCTGGCTGGCGGGCTGGGTTGACCGAAACGCCGAGCGGTTCCGACCAGGCCTCCGAGGAAACGCCGATCGCCCGGAGTGGGTCTCGATGATGACCGACTGACCGGCCCTGAAATCCCCTATGCCGGGGCTGATTCTCGGCCTCGTCCTGCCCGATACCCCTCATTGGCGGACACACGGACGTGCCGCCGACGATGGACTACGGACCGGTTCAACCCGAGACCAAAGTGCCCGACGGCCTCGCCGCGATGGGGGACGATGTCGCACGGACCCACCGGTTGGCCACGCTCGGCACGCTCGCGGCGTCGATTGCGCACGAGGTCAACAACATTCTGACGCCCGTGCTGAGTTACGCCCAGTTGGCCCTGGCCTCGCCGGAGGACCGGGAGCTGACGCAGAAGGCGTTGCAGCGGGCGGTGGACTGCACGACGAAGGCGTCGCGGATCGGCTCGGCGATGCTGGGCTTTGTGCGTGTGACGCCGGGGGGCGGGGGGATGGAGCCGAGGGAAACGAGCGTGGCTGTCGCGGTGGCCGATGCGGTGCTGTGCCTTGGGCGGGATCTGGCAAAGGATGGGATTGCGCTGGTGGTGCGGGTGGACCCGAAACTGACGGCGGCGATCGAGCATGTTTCGATGCAGCAGGTGGTACTGAATCTGCTGTTGAATGCTCGGGAGGCGATGCGGGGGCGGGGTGGGGAACTGATGATCGATGCGGAGCGGGTTCCGAGTGTGACGAGAGGCGGGGGAGGTTCCACGTGGAACATCAGGCTCCGGGTGTCGGATTCGGGCCGCGGGATGCCGGCGGAGGTGATCGACAGAGCCTTCGATCCATTTATGTCTGCGCGTACATATAATACAACCGCCTCGGGCGCGACGCCGCGGGACGGCGGGGGAACGGGCACCGGGCTTGGGCTTGCGGTGTGCCGGATGCTGATCGAGCGCGCGGGGGGGACGATCTCGGCGGAGTCGGTGGTGGACCAGGGAACGGTGTTCACGATCGTGCTGCCGGAGGCTTCGAAGGTGGCGGGAACGGGGGCCGCGGTGGCGGCGTAAGTGGGGGGTGGGGGCGCGTGGTCGTGTGATTGATGGTGTTGTTCTTTGCGTTCGCCCGCCCGTTTCAAGGGCGGTCTTTCTTTCTGGGCTGGCAAACAATGGTGGCCCGCATTTCGGGCCCACAGCCCAACCCGCAAGCGCGAGCAAAAACGCACCG
>CAYZFW010000030.1:0-12800 GCA_964477615.1 uncultured Phycisphaeraceae bacterium
CATCCCGGAGATCGATGGCCTGCATGCGCGCCACGAGGTCGGAATCGGTCAGCGAGGTGCGCTCGCGCAGCAGTTCCCAGAGCGCCTGACAGGCGAGCGCGAGCCCATCCGTGCGACGCTGCAACTCCTTCACCCTCGCCGCGGTTTCCGCCGCCTGGCTCTGCGCGGATTGGGCAGTCTCCTTCGCCTCGTGAATCTTCCCCTGTTGGTAGAGGTCGAAGAGATCCATGGCCGGCCTTACTTGGCGCCGCTGCCGAGAATGACGATCGGGATCGTACGCATCAGGATCTTGAGATCGAGCCACAGCGACCAGTTGTCGATGTACTCGAGGTCCAGGCGTACCCACTCGCGAAAATCGCGCACGTTGTTGCGCCCGCTGATCTGCCACAGGCAGGTGAGTCCGGGGCGCACGCTCAGCCGCCGGCGGTGCGCCAAGTCGTCGAACCGCCGCGTCTCGTCCACCGGCAGCGGACGTGGCCCCACAAGGCTCATCTCGCCGCGCAGCACGTTGAAGAGCTGCGGAAACTCGTCGATGCTGAACTTCCTCAGGATCTTCCCGACCCCCGTGATGCGCGGGTCGTGGGTCACCTTGAACACAGGCCCGCTCATCTCGTTGAACGCGGCGAGCTCCTGCTTCCGCTGCTCGGCATCCGTCACCATGGTGCGAAACTTGTACATGGTGAAAGGCCGGCCATTGAGGCCGCTCCGCTGCTGCCGGAAGATGACCGGCCCGCCCCCCGAGGCGTTGTCGCGCACCACGGCCGCGAGCGGGCTCGCGAGTTCTTCACTACCGCCCTCGAGTGTGACTTCGAGCGACGCCGCGACACCGGCCCGTGCCCAGGGAAGGGCCCGCGTCGGCGAGACAATCAGATCGATCGTCCGCTCGTCCGGATCGGCGGCGAGGCCGATCTGGAGAGCGCCGGTCATGACCTCAGTCGCGGCCGTCGGTCCTGCAGCAGCACCGCCCGACGGTGGCGTCACACGGGCCGGCAACCCGTCGCGGAGGCGCGCCAGATCGGACTGCAGCGCCCGCGCGCGGAAACGCACCTGCTCGGGCTGCACCAGCGTTAGCACCGCGCCGCCCTCCTCCACCGAGCCGCCCGGCGTCACGCCGAGCAACTCAACCACGCCGGGTGCTGTGGCGCAGACGGTCACGGTGTCTGTGAGTTCGCCGGCGTGCCCTGCGTCGCCACAGTGCGCGGATCGCGCGATCAGTGCCAGGTGTGATTCGATGGTGCGCAGTTCGGCCTCTGCCTGCTTCTGGCGTGCTTCGAGTTCGGCGTCTTTCTCCATCACGTCGCCCAGCTCGGCCTGGGTCGCGTTGAGGGTCGCGCGGGCCTCGGTGAACTGTGCGGCGCTTCCGCCACCGGCGGCACGGAGTTCCTCGAGCTGCTTCAGCCGCTCCTGCCACAGGGCCACCTTGTCGGCCAGGCCACGCTCGTGCGCGCGATGCGCCTCACGGATGGGGCCCATCGAATCAACCAGCGCCTGCGCGGCGATGGCCCGCTCGTGCAACTCGCGGTAACGGGCCGATTCCACGCGGTACAGCGCCGTGCCCGCCTCAACCGCCTGGTACTGGCTCACGAGCGGCTCGATCCGACCCGGGACTGGGGCGCGGTACTCGCGTCGAGCGGTCGGCAGCAGCTCGAACCGCCCCGGCACACGGAGGGTACGCGAGACGGCGCGGTACTCGGCCTTCGCGAAGGTGATACCCAGATTGCGACGTACCGGGGCGGGGATGTCGATCCGGTTCGTCGGTGCTGGTGCCGACTCGCCCGTCGTGCCGTGGTCGTCGGCCTGAGTGGTCGGCGCGGCGTCTCGTTTGCAGCCGATCATGCCGATCAGCGCAACGGCCAGAGACGCGGTGAGCACGCGGGTGGTGGGGTTTTTCATGGGTTGCTCCGATCCGTCGCCGAACGCTCGCGCTGGGCGGGCCCGGTCAGTTCCGCAAGATCGATCTGCGCCATCGCTTGCTCTCGCACGGCGGCGGCAAGGCGTGCCTTTGCATCCTGCTGGCGACGCAGGCTCTCCAGCAGCACCAGCGTGTTGACTTCGCCGAGCTCCGAAAGTCGCCGCACGTCGGCGTACTGGGCGTCGACCATGGGGACGATCTCCTCTTCAAGGGCCCGCCGGTGCGCCGACGCCGCCGCGGCGTGGTCACGGGCCGAGGCGATGCGGGCGATGAGTGACTCCATCGCACCCTCGGCTTCGGCGCGGGCCGCGTCGCGCGCCGCGCGGGCCTCCGCGATCCCGCCCCGGTTCCCGTTGAGCAGCGGCAGCGGCAGGCTGAGGTTGAGGAGCACCTGGTCCTGCCCGTCCTCGCGCCCGTAACCGGGGCCGATCTGCAGGTCCGGGTACTGGCGGCGGACCTCGATCTCGAGCGCTTTCTCGGCGATCTCGTGCTCCGCCGCGGCGATCAGGAGGTCTGGGCTGGTGAGCAGGAGTGAGCCATGGTCCATCGACGGCTCGGGCACCGAGAAATCCACGGCCCCCGGTGTGAGCGTGATCCCCGCGCTCGGCGCGAGCCCCATGAGCCGGCGCAGCTCCAGCGCCGCCCGGCGCACGCGCGACTCCAACTGTGCGATCTCCGATGCCCGCTCGGCCCGCTCGATGCGGAACAGCCGCGCTTCGGTGCGGGGCATCTCGCCGGCGGTCTCCATCTTCTCAACCACCACGAGCGCCTGATCCAGCCGCGTGAGGTAGGCCCGCGTGGCTTCGAGCATCGCCGACGCGGCCGACCACTCCGCGCACGAGCGCCGCACCTCGGTGCGGACGCCCCACTCGCGCTGGAGCAGCCGGGCGAGCTCCGCGGCGTGTTCGAGGCCCGCACGCTGCTTTTCCAGTTCCAGCCGCCCGGAGATGGGGATTGTCAGCCCAAGGGTCGTGAACACCTTCCACGGCTCGGGGGTCCCCTGGATGATGCGGGCGAGATCGACGCCCAGCACGGGGTCTTCCCAAAGGCCGGCGTGGTCCGCCGCGGCGCGGGAGACGCCGGCGCGGAGCCGGGCCGATCGCAGGTCGGGGTTGTAGACGAGCGCGATGACCTCCGCCTCGGCGCACGACACACCGTCGGTGGGATCGAAGCCTGTGGCCCGGCCCTCGGCGGCGCGGAGGGACTCGGCGAAGGCGCGGACCTCCGAGGCCTCGGGCGTGCGGGCCATGATGGCCTGCTTGTGGGCCGCGAAGTCGAGCGGTGCCCGCTCGTACTTCTGGCAGCCGCCCGCCAGCGCGAGCAGCGCAAACGCCACGCCGGGCCATGCCCGACGCGCAGCAACGATGCCAGTTTTCGAAGAAGGAGTCATGGGTACTCCCAGAGAGCGCGGCCGTCTCGCCGCTTGTCGATTGATCAATCACACCCACACGTCCGCCCGCGGCAAGGCTCGTGTCAAGCGCCGGGGCAGCGACGAGCTCAACGCACAGAACGAGCGACAACCGCCCGCGCACGCAGCAGGTGAGTCTTTAGATGATCAATCGCGTGGAGCGCAGCCCGGCCGCCGTGCCCCCCACCGCTCGCCCCAGCCGGGCGGGCGACCGCTCAACATCACGGCGGGCGCCGGCGCGGGCTTCCATTCAAGCACCGCGACAAGCGCCAACGCACCGAAGAGATCGCCCGTCGTCGCACGGGCCTCCGGCGACGGTGCCGACTCCTTGCCCGCGGGCACCGGCACATGGATGTGACAACCGCAGTCGCGCGCATCGCTTACCGCGTGTGTCGCGGGTGAATCGTGGTCGTGCCAGGGGCAATCGTGGTCGTGATCGTGGTGATGATCGCCGATTGGTTCATGCTCGTGATCGCCGCCGTGATGGCGCGAAGCGCTTTGCCCAGTGGTGTCCGGGCACTCGCAGCCCCACAGCGGCACGCACCACACCTTGCCGCCCAGCACGCCGCAGCACACCTGCTGGGCGATCAACAGCGAGGCGACGAGCTGGCACGCGCGGGGCGGCATCACGGCGATGATATCGGCCCGACGCGGCCCCGGATGCACGCCGCGCTGACTTATCCGGACGGAAAGCCGGAATCGCCCGGGGAAGCCGACGGATCATGCAACGTGCTTGCACCTTTCCACGCCCCGTCGGGCACCGTCACGCCCACCGCGTCACGTGCCACGCTTTCTTCCCACGGCGTAGCACCGCCAGTGAGGCGTGGAGCAGCCGCGCCGGGGTGAGGCGGTCGGCCTCGCCGACTTTCTCGCCGTTGAGCGTCACCGCGCCTGTGCTGAGGTGCTCCCGGGCTTCGCGCTTGCTCTTGGCCAGAGTCGTCTGCGGCAGCAGGTCCGCGAGCGACATACCTTCCCCCGAAAGCTCGGCCATGGAGTGCGTGCTGGCGGGCACGCTGGCGAAGACCTCGGTGAGCGTCGGCAGATCGAGCGAGGCCACATCGCCGCTGAACAGCGCGCCCGCCGCGGCCTCGGCCCGCTGCAGTTCGGCGTTGCCGTGGAGCATCTCGGTCATGTGCCGCGCCAGGGCGCGGTGCGCCTCACGCTTGCCGGGGTCGGCGGCGTGGGCGGCTTCGAGGGCCTCGATCTCCGCCCGCGGCATCAGCGTGAAGGTCTTGAGGAACTTCACCACGTCGGCGTCGGCGCTGTTGAGCCAGAACTGGTAGAACGCGTAGGGGCTGGTGCGCTCCTTGGTGAGCCACACCGCGCCGGACTCGGTCTTGCCGAACTTGGTGCCGTCGGCTTTGGTGATGAGGGGCCAAGTGAGGGCGTGGGCCGTCCGTGAAGGCGGCGGCGATGGCACACTCATTGCTTCTCGATACCCGTCCCGCACCTTTCCCTGTCGCTCAGCCTCGGTCTCGTTCTTGCTGCGGTAGCCCTGCTCCTCATGCGTTTCGATCAAGTCGACCCCGCTCACGATGTTTCCCCACTGATCACTGCCCCCAATCTGGATAGTGACACCCATCTCCCTAAAGAGGTGGAAGTAGTCGTACGCCTGAAGAATGACGTAGGAGAACTCGGTGTACGAGATGCCCTGCTCGCGGGTGAGCCGGTCGCGCACGGAGTCGCGCTTGATCATCTCGTTCACACGGAAGTGCTTGCCGATGTCGCGGAGCAGTTCGATGTAGTTGAGTTTCCCCAGCCAGTCCACGTTGTTGACGATGACCGCCGCGTTGGGTCCGTCGAACGACAGCAGAGCCCGGAAGATGCGCTCCTGCGAACGCACGTTCGCCGCGACCGTCTCCAGCGTCTGGAGTTGCCGCTCGGCGGACTTCCCCGACGGGTCACCGATCATCCCCGTCCCGCCGCCCATGACGACAATGGGCGTGTGCCCGGCGAGTTGGAACCGCCGCAGGGCCATGATCGAGACGAGGTTGCCGATGGTGAGCGAGTCGGCGGTGGGGTCGAAGCCGCAGTAGACCTTTCTTGGGGAAGAAAGGTGCCGGCGCAAGGCGGCCTCGTCGGTGGTCTGGTGGATCTGGCCACGGAATCTGAGGTCGTCGAGGAGGTCGTTTGGGGCGGAAGGAGGCATGGGGGGGAGGGTATGCGGGCGACCACCAGCGGCGGGCAACTGGTGGCACCGGTCTCCGACCGGTGCTGGGAGGGATTCAGGTCTCGGCAGGGATTGTGCGCTGCTGCCGTCACCGGTCGGAGACCGGTGCCACCTCGGAAGGCTCCGGCGTTGCGACTGGGTTTCAGCCACGGACTCCAACAAATAGCCTCCCGCCGCTCAGGGTACAGTGTGCCCGTCTGTCCGCCTCGTGGCGGCGTTGGCCTTCGCTCGCGGAGACTCGGCATGAAGGTGCTCATCCTCGGCGTCGGCGACGCCTTCACCTACCGCAGCTTCGGAACCTCCGCCGTCGTGCAGGGCAAGGAGGGGCCGGTGCTGCTTGATTGCCCGGACCTCATCCACCGCGCGCTGTTCGAGGGATCGCTGAAGTCCAACTGGGATGTCGACGTCGACCAGATCGACGACGTCATCATCACCCACCTCCACGGCGACCACTGCAACGGGCTCGAGTCCTTCGGCTTCGCAAAGCTGGTGAACCGGCTGATGGGCAAAAGCAAGGTCATGCCGCGGCTGTGGACCCACCCCGGCGCGGCGGCCCGTGTGTGGGAGCGCCTCGCCCCGGCGATGGACGCGCCGCTCACCAAAGGCGGGCGAAAGAGCGAACTCCGCGATTTCTTCGACCTCCGCATCATCGAGCCCAACATGACCTCGATGGTGCAGGGGCTGGCGGTGGAGTGCCGGTACACCATCCACAGCATCCCGACCATCGGGCTGAAACTCACCGACGGCGCGGGCTCGCTAGGTTGGTCGGGCGACACGGTGTACGAGCAGGCGCACATCGACTGGCTGAGTTCGTGCGATGTGATCGTCCACGAGGCGAACCTGGGGCCTGTCCACACGAACATCGAGACACTGAACAGCCTGCCGGAAGCGGTCCGCCGGAAGATGCGTGTGACGCACATCGTGGACAACTTCGACCCCGACTGCACGGACATCAAGCCGCTGGTGCAGGGGGAGTTGATCGAGATTGAGCGGGGGTAAGGGGCACCGGGCCTGAGGCAGAGTGAGGGCGACAGCGCGCCGGACGCTGCCGTGCTTGTGGCATGCGCGGCGGGAACTCTCTCATACCCCCCGATTTCGGCCGGTCATCGGTCGGGAGTCATCACGATTCGCAGGTAGTCTTTCCGCCGCCGGTTCATGCGTTGCGTTTGCGGCATCGCGTGCGCCACACTGGCAGGAGAGAAAGCGATGAATCAGACCTCACACCAAAGGTTCGTAACCGCCGTTGCTTCGGCATGGATGCTCGCCCTCGCGGGAGGGGCAGCCGCTCAGACGTACAACGCCGTGTTGATCCCGCTGCTCCCCGGCACGACGACTTCAGCGGCGCTCGGTGTCAACGACGCGGGCGATGTCGTGGGCTGGTGCCGTGCCGCACCCAACACCTACCGCGCCTTCCTCTACGAGCGCGCCACCAACACCACCACCGACATCGGCCTCCTCGGCGGCGCGACCTCCACCCTCGAAATCGGCGCCCACAGCATCAACGACGACGGCGAAGTCGTCGGCGTGCTCAGCGCTGGCGGTCTCATCCGCGCGTTCCATTGGTCCGAGACCACGGGCTTCGCCGACATCTCCTTTTTCCCGGAATCCAACCCGCCGTACAACTCGGGGGCACTGTCCATCGGGAACAACGGACACATCGGCGGGCTGAACTCGTTCCGGTGCGCGTCGTCCCCGACTGTCTCGGTCAACGCCGGGGCTCTGTGGCCCAGCGCAACCGAAGAGCCGGCGTCGATCTTCGGGACACCCTTCCCCTGCGGCGTCGCGGGGCTTGTCCACGGCGTGAACGCCGCAGGCTCGGCCTGCGGCGAGAACCTCACGACTGCCAACGGTGCCTCGTGGACGCGGCCGATCGTGCTGGGCGTCGGCGGTACCGCCTCATTTCTTCCAACCTTCTCCGGGCTGGCCGAGAACGGCCACGCCTACGACATCAGCGACAACGGCTGGGTCTGCGGCGACGCGGAGAACCGCTCCGGAACCATCACCAGCACCGCCTGCATCTGGTCGTCCGGCGGACAACTCACGAACCTCGGCGGCGCGCCGCTCGGGCGTGCCCTCGCCGTCAACGACTCGTTGGTTGTCGTCGGCTGGACCAGCGGCCCCGGCACCAAGCAGGGTGCCATCTGGCGCAACATCGTCCCAGGCCAGCCACAGACCAACGGCATCGATCTCAACACCATCCTCAGCGCGCCGCTGCCCCAGGGCGTCTTCATCACCTCGGCGGAAGACATCTCCGAGACAGGCTTCATCGCCGTGCGCCTCAGCGAGAACACGGCCAGCGCCCGCGCCGCGCTGCTGGTCCCGGTTCCGCCACCGTGCACCGCCGACTTCAACAGCGACGGTGCCGTGAACACCGCCGATCTCGTGACCTTTCTAGGTCGATTCGGCCAGACTGTCACCCCCGGCGGCCCCGGCGACCTCAACAACGACGGCGTGGTGAACGTGCTCGACCTGACGATCTTCCTCGGGCAGTTTGGGCGGACGTGCCCATAACAACCGATTCACACGAACGCAACGAGCGGCGGCTCTCGCCCGGCCGCATCGCGGGCCAGCCGTGCTTTGGCGGGCAATTGTGGCAGACTTTCGCGCGCTATGGCAATAGGGCAGGACGCCATACGTTTCGGCTCCGTGAAACCCCGTGACTGGAGGTGCGCGATGGTGTCGAGCCTGACTCGTTTCATGGTCGTGGCGATTGGCGTGGTGGGTATGTGTACGTTGTCTGCACCACGCACACCCGCACAGACTCTTGCACCATTCGCGACGGACGTCCCCTATGGCACAGACAGCGCCGCCCAGCGCCTCGACATCTACCTTCCGCCGGGCCCCCTCGTTGAGCGTCCGACGGTCGTCTGGATTCACGGCGGGGGCTGGTCGGGCGGCGACAAGTTCCCGGCGCCGCGGGCCGCGGGGATGGTCGCGCTGGGGTTTGCCTTCGTCAGCATCAACTACCGCCTCACCGGCGAGGCCATCCACCCCGCGCAGATCAACGATTGCAAGGGGGCCATCCGTTGGATCAGGGCGAACGCCGCCACGTACGGCTTTGACCCCGACCGCGTCGGCGTGTGGGGCTCGTCCGCCGGGGGACACCTCGTCGCCCTGCTCGGCACCAGCGGCGGCGTGACGAGCCATGAAGGCATCGACCTTGAAGGAGCCGTCGGCGGCAACACCGGCTTCTCCTCACGCGTGCAAGCGGTGTGCGACCACTTCGGGCCGACGGACTTCTTCGATCTTGATTCCTCGCACGGGACGCCGACCTCGCCCGAGTCGCGCCTGGTCGGATTCTGGATCCAGGAAACTCTGAAGAACATCAACAACCCGGCCTTCGCGCAGCGCGTGTCCGTGCTTGAGAGCGTCTCCAGCCGCACGTTCGTCACGCCGGATGATCCGCCCTTCCGCATCGCCCACGGCGACGCCGACCCGGTGGTGCCCGTCGGCCAGAGCATCTCGCTGGCCGGCGACCTCGGCGGCGCGGGCGTGCCGAACACACTGGTGATCTACCCCGGCGCGGGTCACTTTGTGCCCGCATCTGAGGACCACCCGTCCCGGCAGCTTTTCGTGAGCGCCTTCAATGTGCCGCCGTGCCCCGGCGACGGCAACGGCGACCGGCGCGTGAACACCGCCGACCTCACGGGCTTCCTCGGCGTGTTCGGGCGCACCGTCACGCCCGGGAGCCCCGGCGACCACGACGCTTCGGGCACCATCAACACACAGGACCTCACCATCCTCCTCAGTCAGTTCGGGGCGGTCTGTCCCGCCCCTTGAGAGGCCATTCAAGCGGGCGCGATGGCTCTACAATCCACCCCCTATGGCCAGCCCGACCTTCCTGACCGACAAGCCGATCCTCACCCAGCGCATCCCCTGCCCGCCTTACGGCGACCCGGCCGGGCGGCACACCGTCTCGTACGACGAGTACGTCAAGACCGGTGGGTACGAAGGCCTGCGCAAGGCGCTCACGATGGCCCCGGACGCCGTCGTCGCCGAGGTGAAGGACTCGATGCTCCGCGGGCGCGGCGGGGCGGGGTTCCCCACAGGGCTGAAGTGGACCTTCCTCCCCAAGTACGACCCCGCGAAGCCCGCGAGCGAGCAGCCGCGGTATCTCGCCATCAACGCCGACGAGTCCGAGCCGGGGACCTTCAAGGACCGCCTGCTGATGGACTTCGACCCGCACCTGGTGCTCGAAGGCATCGCGATTGCCTGCTACGCCTGCCGCCTGAGCAAGGCGTACATCTACATCCGCGGCGAGTACTACCACCAGGCGATGGTGCTCGAAAGCGCCATCAAGGAGGCGTACGCCAAGGGTGTCTTTGGCTCACAGGGGCTGATGAGCGGCACGCAGACCGCGACAGGTGAGAAGTGGGCCGTTGAGTGCCACGTCCACCGCGGTGCCGGGGCGTACGTCTGCGGCGAAGAGACGGCGCTGCTGGAATCGCTCGAAGGCAAGCGCGGCTGGCCGCGGATCAAGCCGCCCTTCCCCGCCGTGAAGGGGCTGTTTGGACGCCCGACGATCATCAACAACGTCGAGACTCTCGCTCACCTGCCCAGCCTGATCGGCAACGGCAAGGCGTGGTTCATGGCCCAGGGCGTCGCCAGCAAGGCCGGCGGCCCGCCGTCCTTCGGCACGAAGCTCATGGGCGTCTCGGGCCACGTCAACAAGCCCGGCGTCTTCGAGTTCGAGCTCGGCATCCCGCTGCGCACCATCGTCGAGACCCACTGCGGCGGGATGCGCAAAGGCAAGAAGTTCAAGGGTGCCATCGCCGGCGGCGTCTCCACCGGCATCCTGGGCCCCGACCAGTTCGACGCCCCCATGGATTTCGACATCGGCCGCAACTACGGCGTCCTGGGCCTCGGCACCGCGTGCCCGACCGTCTTCGACGAAGACACCGACATGGTCGCCGTGGCCCGCAACATCGCCCGCTTCTTTAAGCACGAATCCTGCGGCCAGTGCACCCCCTGCCGCGAGGGTTCGGGCTGGATGTACCAGCTGCTGAGCAAGATCGAGCGCGGCGACGGGCGAACGAAGGACCTGGACCTGACGCTGGAAATCGCCACAAGCATGGGCGCGATGCCCGGCACAACCATCTGCGGCCTCGCCGACGGGAACAACTGGGCCGTGCGGACGATCGTGAACAAGTACCGCGATGAGTTCGAGTCGCGCGTTCGGCCGACGGTGGTGCCTGTCACTGTGAGTGTTGGGGCGATGGCGAATGGGTGAGGCAAAGCACCGGTGAACAGCGGTGGATTTCCTGTCCTATTCGTCTTTGAGGTGCTTTTCCCCCGATACTCTATGTGTAACTGTTGCCGGACGCTGTAGTTTGGGGTATGATAGGGTATGGGATCGAAGCGGGTGATTAAAGACAGTGGCAAGGTCTTCCGTGACCCTGTCCATTCTTTGATCCGGATCGATCCCGCCGAGCCGGTGCTGCTGGAGTTGATCGACACGCCTGTTTTTCAACGACTTCGGCGTATCCGGCAGTTGGGTGTCAGTTCGCTCACCTACCACGGTGCTGAGCACAGCCGGTTTGTTCACTCACTTGGAGTGATGAACTTTGCGCAGCGGATCATCGAAGCGCTACGCCGCCGGTACCGTTCAGGACCCGTATTTGAGTACCTGCAGTCGCAATCGCTTGTGATCAAGTGCGCGGCACTGCTCCACGATGTCGGACACGGCCCGTTCTCGCATGTGATCGAACGGGCATTTGGTCAAAAAAAGCACCATGAGCATCAAACACTACGGATCATTCGTGAAGTGTCATTCGGGGTAAGACCTATACTCGAAAAGTATGAGATCGATCCGGAGGCCGTCGCTTCGCTGATTGATCCTGCGGGGGTTTCGTCTCTCGGCAAGGACATCATTTCGAGCCAGCTCGATGCGGATCGGATGGATTATCTGCTACGTGATTCCTACTGCACAGGGGTGCAGTACGGACTCTACGACCCAGAGTGGATCCTCAACGCCATGTGTGTCGGAAAGAGCCCGTCGGCCAGAACGGGTGAATCCGGCCCCAGCACTTGGCGGTTATGTCTCGATCGCGCCAGAGGCAAGGAGGCTGCAGAGCAGTTTATCCTAGCCAGATCGCACATGAACGAGCAAGTGTATTTTCACCGCGTCACTCGTGGGTACGAGGTCGGCTTGCTGCAGCTCTTTCGGTGCGCCAAAGACGGCGCTCGCGAACTTCCTGATAGTACTCCTGCGAGTGTGCGTGCTTTTCTCAATGGGTCCGTACAGGAGGACCCGGAGTCTTGGTTCAGGTTTGATGAATCGGCCGCCACCGCTGCATTCCATGTCTGGAGCCAGCCGACCGCGCTTTCGGGGAATCCGATGCTCGCCACTTTGAGCCGCTCGTACTTGTTTCGAGAGCGTCGAATGGACTGTGTTTCCATTTCCGGGCTTCGCCGCACCGATCAGTTGCGGTTTGACAAAGAGCTCCATCAACAAGGGCTGCTGCCTGACAGAGATTGGCACTTGGATGACATTGAATCACCCGTTTACAAGGGTCTCATCGCGTCGGCAGGTAAGGATTCCGAAGGCAAAGACATCGAGTCGATCCTTTTGGCGGGAGGTCGCATCGAAGAGCGGGCCGACTCGATTGAGCGTGAGGCTCCGTTAATGCGGTATCTCGAACAGGCAAACCAGCTCATTATGCGCGTTTACTTTGACCGAAGTCGTGTTGCCGAGTTTGCCGGCGTTTTCTCCAAGTACTCACTCAGACCCTGCTCATCGAACGGAGAGCCACAATGAATAACGCCTTGAACATCGCGCTCCTCGTCGCCGCTTGCAGCCGGATCGAGGGCCGAAAGAAACTCCAGAAGATCGTCTATCTCCTCCAACAGATGGGCCACGAGGCGGATTTCCCTCACGAGTTCGGGTACCTTCACTACGGGCCCTACTCGCGACATCTCCGCTCGGAGATCGATTATCTCTCCGCGAAGGGCGAGGATGCGCTTCTTGATGAGAAGGAAGAGGATCACGGTTCGCACCGCACCTACACCTACGAGCCGAGCGCCGTTTTCCTCGATCTGGCTAAAGAACTGGATCTCCCGCAAGACCCACCGTGGGCGGCTACCGCGCGGGAGCTTGCCATTCGTGACGCTCAGGATCTCGAAGCGATCAGTACCGTGGTTTACCTCCGCAACATGGGTGTTGCGGAATCTGATCTCGCTTCTCGCTTCGCGGCTTTGAAGCCGGGTCTTGCCGGGAGGTTCGCTCTAGCTCACAAGGAGGCGAGCAAGCTGGTCCCTGTCACCACCGTCCATTGACGCCGCCGCCCCGCCGCCCCACCATCCCCGGATGC
>CAYZFW010000031.1:0-12674 GCA_964477615.1 uncultured Phycisphaeraceae bacterium
CGCGTGAAAGCCTCAGGTCACGACATCACCGTCGGCATCATCGGCGCGGGGTTCAGCGGCGTCATGACCGCCGCGAACCTTGTGCGCCTGTGGCCGAGCGCGACAGGCGCGGCAGTCGGACGCGGTCCTGCGCGTCGGATCGTGCTCATCGAGCGCGATGCCCCGGCGCGCGGCCCGGCGTATTCGACGACCGAGCCGCATCACCTGCTCAACGTTCCCGCCGCCCGAATGGGCGCGTGGGCCGACAACCCTCGCGATTTTCTCGACTGGTGCTCGGCGAATGAGACCGGGATCAGCGCCGCGGACTTCGCCCCGCGAGCGATGTACGCGCGGTACATCGATGCGATCCTCGCGGAGACGCTCGCCGTCGCGCGGGCGTCGGGGATCGGCGTCGAGATCATCCGCGCCGCCGCCGAGCGGGTTGAGCCGACGGGGCAACGCTTCCGCGTCACGCTCGCAGGTGCGCATCCAGCCCTTGAGTGCGACGCCCTCGCGTTGTGCACGGGGAACATGGAGCCTTCGCTCGCCAGCGGCGGGCCGGGGTCAACGCAGAGCGGCGCGATCATCCCGAACCCCTGGGCCCCGGGAGCGCTGCAGCGTGTGGAGAGGTCCCACCGCGTCGCCATCGTCGGAAGCGGTTTGACGATGCTGGATGTGCTGTGGTCGCTGGAGGCCCGTGCGCATACCGGGCCGGTCACCATCATCTCACGCCATGCCATGATGCCGCGCCGGCACCGCGACGACCCGATCGACGCCGCGCCGGTCCCGGCGGATGTTCTGGCGTCGCCCGACATCGCTTCTCCCGTGCAAGCGCTCCGCTGGGTGCGGGCAAAGATTGACGAAGTCGAGCGTGCACCCGCCGCGACTGGGAAGTCCGAACTCGCGTGGACGTTTGTCATCGACAGCCTGCGGCCGCACACCGCCCGCGCCTGGGGTGGATGGAATACGGGGCAGCGCCGCCAGTTCGTGAGGCATCTGCGGGCCCTGTGGGATGTGCACCGTCACCGCGTCGCGCCGTTGGTGCTGGGCGTGGTCGAGCGGCTGCGGCAGGAGGGCAGACTGACGACCCTCGCCGCATCGGTGCGCCAGATCCAAGACGGTGCGAGCGAGGCGACGATCCTTCTTGCGCCTCGTGGGGCCGGTGCGCCGGATCGCATCGTTGCCGACCGTGTCATCACGTGTACCGGGCCGAACCCCGACCTGCGGAAAGCCACCGATCCCATGCTCGCGGCTCTCGTGCGTGATGGCCTGCTCGTGCCCGATGAGGTCGGGCTTGGGGCGCGGTGTGATAGTGGGGGGGTGGCGATCCGAGCCGCCGGCGCGGCCGCCGTCGAGGGACCGCCGATCCACGTCGTTGGCCCACTCCGCCGCGCTGACTTGTGGGAGAGCATCGCGGTGCCGGAACTGCGGGTGCAAGCGGCCGAGGCCGCGAAGCGCATCTCGGCCTCTCTCGCCACCCGTTAATCGCTCCAAGCCTCACAGCCCGCCACTTGTTCCCGAGTTTCTCTTCGCCCTGAAAGGGCGGAAGTTCGTAGCCGGGGGTGAAGCGAGTCCACGAGCGCCACCCCCGGAAAGCCGGGTCTGCCTGAACGAGCCCCCCGGGGGGCGACACGATCTGTCGCGACGATCTCGATCCCGCAGTCTCAGCTCTTCCTGAAATACACCTCGTGCTCGTGCGAAGGGATGTAGTTCTCCAGGTTCCGAGCTCCCCCCGGCAGCGTCGTGGTGTTGTTCGCTGGGTCGGCTTTGATCGTCTCGCCCTTCTTGATCGTGCCCGCGGCGACGATCTTCTTCTCTTTGGGGTCGTACACCCACACCTCGCCGTCGGCGGTGGCCACGTGGTTCAGCACGCCCTTGCCCTTCGCGACGCGCGAGGCGCCTTTGAGTTGCGAAGGGTGCCCGCTGCCGCCGGTGATGCCCGAGGGCTTGTCGTTGCCCACGCCGCCTGATGCCCCGCCGTTGTCGGGCTTTTCAGGCTTCTCAGGCTTCGGCGGCTTGGGATCCTTCGGCGGCTCGTTGCCGCCGCCTCCCCCTGAGCCACCGCCCCCGGAACCGCCACCCGGTGCCTTCTCCGACCGGAAGAACACCGAGTGCTCGTTGCGCCGGACGAGGTCTTTGTCGTAGATCACCTCGCCGTTGAGCCTCACCTGATCCTTGCCCGGCTCGATCTCGACGACGTCGCCCTTCGTGACCGCGCGGGAGAGGATCATGCGCTCGCGGTCGTCGTCGCCGATCCAGATGCGCCCGTCCTTGGACGCTTGATAGCGCACCAGCCCGCCGCCGGACTTGGCCCGCTTCGCGCTGGTGGGGATGCCGTCGTAGCCGCCGCCGAAGTCGTCGCCGTCGTCGGGTTCGTCGGCGTTGACATCGCGGAGAAAGAAGATGGTGTGCGGGTTGCGCCGCTCGAGATTGCGGTCGAAGATCACCTCGTCGTTCTTCCTGACGCGGTCCTTGTCGGCGTCCACCTCAACCGTGTCGCCCCGCTTGACTTTCACCGACACGATCTGGCGCTCGAGTTCGTCATCGCCGACGTAGATGCGCCCCGCGGCGGGGGCCTTGTACTTGATCTTCCCCACGCCCTCGGTGCCGATGCGCGCCCGCCCGGGGATGCCGTCGTAGTGATCGCGGGCGCGTTCGTCTTCGTCGCGGGACCGCGATGACCGGTCGTCATCGCCGCGAGAACGCCCCGAGTCCTGAGCCGCGGCGACTATCGGCGTCTCGTCCCACCCGTGCCCACCCGAAGCGCAGCCCGCCGCGGCGATCAGCAGCGCCGCCGAAGCAACCCAGCGAACCCCCGAACCGACCGACGATGCCATGGATGTCATGTGTGCCACTCCGAGCCGCGGCGTTCTGACCCGACTGTCACCCGAACACGCCGGGCGGCAAGCGGATCCTCCGTGATTCCCTGCATGATACGGGTCTACCGGATGGCGGAGTGGTGGTTGATTCTGTCTTCCGGATGCATGCGGTGGTTTGGCTGAATGCCCTCGCGCGCCGATAATCTCGCCGTGAAGCGCTCGAACACAACAACCCCGTCGCAGTTCTTGGCGCTCCAACTCGCGCTGGTGGTGGGCGGGGCTGTCTCGAATGTCTGCGCTCAGGGCGTGCCGGTGCGGGCCTCGAATGTGAAGAAGGTGGATCAGGGCATCGCCGACGCCGGGCCTCTGAACCGGTCACTGCTTCAGGTCCCGATCGACACGCGTGTGGACGACGGCTTCCAGCAGGTGTTCGAGGTCGCGGCTTCGCCGCACGGGCCGGTGCAGTACATGCGTTCGGCGGGCGGGCTGCACGCGGTGTTCCCGCAGTCCGAGTACATCAACGTGCGCGACGGCATCCTGCCCGTGACGCCGGCGGGTGTGGTGTATTGGATCGGCCCACCTCCGGCCATGCGTGACGCCAGACCCGCAGGTGATCCGGGCGACAGCCCAGACGCCCGCATCGATCGGCGTGTATATGAGGCTCAGCGCATCGACACTGCTGCCTCGACATCGGGATCGAGCGCAGCGCCGCCGCCCGCCACGCCGACCCGTACCGTTGAGGACCACTCGTACCGTCTTAGCCTACTCTGGCGGCTCGCGGAAGCAGAAAAGGTCCGGTTGGGCGTGCAGGATCAAGGCGAGACAAGCGAATAAGGCGGGCCGCTGGCCGAGCCATCGCAACCTCGGCGTCACCCCCCGCGAATCTCTGGCAGAAGCGGCATGCACGAGACCACTCGCAACCCTGTCTTCGCACCGGAGGGTACCTCCGGCGGGGCCGCGCGTCCACTCGACAACCACCCCGGATCAGACGCGGGCCTGCGGCAGCGCGCCGGTGCCCCAGTGTTCTTCCGATCAACCCCCTGCGCCCACTGCGGCTACGACCTGCTCGGCTTGCCGCAGACGGGCATCTGCCCCGAGTGCGGCTCGACCATCGGCGACTCGGTGCTGCGCGACACCGATCCGCAGACGCGCGCCAAGTTCCTCGCCGCCGAGGAAGCCGCGAAGGAGACGACGGTCAGCGTTCCAAAGTGCACGCGCTGCGGCTACGACCTCACCGGCCTTCCGCCCGGCTCGCTGTGCCCCGAGTGCGGCGAACCCGCCAAGCGCACTCGCGCTGTCACGGTCACGAAGCGCGACACGCTCGGTGATGCCGAGCCCGAGTACCTCCTGCCGCTGAGCCTGGGGCTTTCGCTCGCGGGGCTGAGCGGGCTGGTCTTTGGCGTGCTCTTCGTCTTCGCCGACCGTGGTCTTTACGGCGGCGTCGGGCAGACCATCGCGGTCCATGGCAGCCTCGCGGCGTTGTGGCTCGCCGGCATTGCGCTGCTGCTCCGCCAGCGCCCGGGTGCCGGTGCCGACCGCGAGCACGACGCGCAGGGCCGCGAGTGGTGGACGCAGCGTGCTTTCATCGCCGCCACGCAGGCCGCGATTCTCCCGGGCACGGTGTTCCTCATCGTGGCCAAGGCGGGAACCACCGCGATCGCCGCTGCACCGGGCACGCCGCCGGGCATTGTGGGCTGGGGCGGGTGGTGGTGGCTCTTCGGCGTGTGCTTCCTTATCGCGCTCACCGGCTGGCCCGTGCTGTGCTACTACATGGCAAAGCTTGCAGACTGGGCCCCAGATGACTCGCTGAGTGCGCACTTCCGGCACACCGGATCGCTCATCGCCGCGGGCGCGGTGATCTCGGGGCTGGCGTACGTGGGGCGCGGGATCTCGCCGGCGATCGGGCTGCTCGTCTTCATGCTCGGGATTCTCATCCTGTTCTTCCCCGTGGCGTGCGGGTACATGTGCATCCTGCTGCTCCGCACCGCGGCGATGGTGGGCTGGGCGCGGCGCAACGCCGTCGCAAGATACGAGCGCGACGCGCGGATGATCGAGCGCTCGCAGCGCCGCGCCGACGCGATGGCGACGCGGTGGATGACAGCGACCGGCGCGGCCGCGCCCCCCGCAGCGGACATCGACCAGGCCCTCCTCCGCGCGGTCGAAGCGGCCAACGAACGCGGCGACCCTGCCGCCGCCGAGGCCCACGAACAGGCCCGGCGTCTCCAGATGAAGAACGTCCACACCCTGAAGCCCTCGGGCGACGGCTCTGGCTACGCGGTTGAGAACTGAGTCCGGGCGCCAGGCTCTGCGGCTTGAGCGGGGTTTTCTTACCATGGGTGAATGCGAACGCCCGCCCTTGCCGCCGTGTTGACGTGTACTTCCGCTCTCTTTATTCCCTCCTGCGCTCCGGGCCCGCACCGAGACGCGCTGAGTGCCGAGCAACTCAAGGCCGCGCAAGCGGACTTTGATGCGGACGCCCTCGCAGTGGGCCAGCACATCGTGCGTTCGATCCTCCGCCGCATGGAACTCGAGGTGGACGAGCGGGTCGCCGATCCCTCCCTTCCCGAGCCGACGATCGACATCCTCTCGATCTCGGGCGGCGGCGACTACGGCTCGTTCGGCGCATCGTTGCTCCGCGCCTGGGGCGATCTGCCGCCGGGGCACGAGATGTCACGCCCGCACTTCGACGTCGTCGGGGGCATCAGCACCGGCGCGCTCATCGCGCCCTTCGCCTTTGAGGGGTCCGATGAATCGCTCGAAACCGCCTCACGCACCTACACCGAGGCCCGCCCCAACTGGGTGAAGTTCCGCGGCATCTTCAGCCTGCTCCCGGACAACGCCTCGTTCTTCGATATGTCGCGGCTCGAGCGGGAGATCCGCGCCAAGGTCACGCCGAAGCTGATCGACTACATCTCGTCGCAGAACGACCGTCACCGCGTGCTGCTCGCGGGCTCGACCGATCTCGATCTCGCCCGCCTCCGCATGTGGAACATGACGAAAGAGGCCAAGCGGACCGTCGAGGAGGAGAACTGGTCGAGATTCCAGGACATCCTGCTCAGTTCCGCCGCCATCCCCATCGCCTTCCCCGCCCGCGTTATCGACGGCAAGGTGTACGCCGACGGCGGGATCATCGGCAACGTGCTGATGGGGCGCGACCCGCGATGGATCGCCCGTCTTGCGGAGACGTGGAAGGAGCGCCGCCCCGGCACGCCGATGCCAAAGGTCCGCATGTGGGTGCTGGTGAACAACAAAGCTCGGCTCGACCCGAACTTCATCGACAGCAACTGGATGCCCGTGGCGGGGCGCTCCGTCGCCGCCTCGACGCACGCGTCCACGGTCGCCGCGATCCAGCAGATGTGGCTGCGTTGCCGGCTGGCCGCGGTGCAGGAAGGCGTCGAGACCGAGTTCCGCTGGTGCGCGATCCCAGACGACTTCGAGGTCGCCGTGACCGACGAGATGTTCAACCCGAAGGTCACCGGCCCGCTGGCCGAGCTTGGCGCAAAGATGGGCGCCGACCCGGTGAACGCGTGGAAGACCGAGCCGCCCAAGGGTGACTGAAGCGCCCACGGGTACCTCGCCGGTCCCCGGCGAGCGGCGGTCTGGGCCGTTCACACGCCGAGTCGTCACTACCATCCTCGGATGCCCGACCCCGCGCACACCTCCGCACCGCTCCTCGAAGTCCACGATCTCCGCGTGTGGTTCCCCGTGCGCTCCGGCCTCCTCGGCGGCGTGAAAGAGCACGCCAAAGCCGTGGACGGCGTGTCGTTCCACCTCAACCCCGGCGAGACCCTCGGCCTCGTCGGCGAATCCGGCTGCGGCAAGACCACCGTCGGCCGCGCCATCCTCCGCCTCATCCCGCCCACCTCGGGTTCCGTCCGTTTCGAGGGACGCGACGTGCTCGCCCTCGGCGCTTCAGACCTGCGCCGCACGCGCCGGCGCATGCAGATCATCTTCCAGGACCCCGCCGGCAGCCTGAATCCGCGCATGACCGTCGGGCGTGCCATCGCTGAACCGCTTCTGGTTCACCGTCTGTGCTCAAGCCGCGCCGAGGCGAAGAGGCGTGTCGAGTCCCTTCTCGACCGCTGCGGCATGCCCGCCGCCTCCGCCGCACGCTATCCCCACGAGTTCAGCGGCGGCCAGCGCCAACGCATCGCCATCGCCCGCGCCCTCGCCCTCGAACCGCGTTTCATCGTCTGCGACGAACCCACCAGCGCCCTCGACGTGAGTGTGCAGGCGCAGATCCTGAATCTGCTCTGCGATCTCCGCGACCAGATGGGGCTTTCTTATCTGTTCATCAGCCACGACATGGCCGTGGTGCGTCACATCGCCGACCGCGTGGCGGTGATGAAGGGCGGCGTGATCGTCGAGCAAGGCTCGTGCGCCGAGGTGATGGAGCGCCCGAAGGAGGCCTACACCAAGGCGCTCCTCGCCGCTGTCCCGGTGGCCGATCCGAAGCACGTCCGCAAGGTGGCGTGAAGAGGAAGGCATCGCGGCGGAAGGCATCAAGGCATCAAGGCATCAAGGCACCAAGGCAGAAGGCGATGCACATCACGCCATCCGGCTCGATGCCTCGTGCCTTCCCAAAAAGGAAGCGGGCCGGCCCAAGTACGAAGGGGGCCGGCCCGCCAGGAGCAGCATGCTCAGGATGTAGAAGTGGTAGCCGCGGACCTGTTCTGATGGTTCACATCAGGGGCAGGAGGCGGAGGTGCCGAAGCGGCCCAGGAACGCCGTGAGGGCGTTGGTGGTGACGCTGGTGGCATTGGGATCGAGGGCGAAGACGACGCTGTTGCACGCCGGGGTGGTGCCGAAGAGGCCGAGGAAGTTGGTCAGGTCGGAGGTGTTCACCGCGCCGTCGCCGTTGAGGTCGCCGGGGAGGATGAAAGACCTGATCTGAGCCACGTCGGCGGCGGTGACGAGGCCGTCGCCGTTGACATCGCCGGTCGCCCAGGTGCCGGCGTAGGGCATGGCGGGCTGGTTGATGACGGCGAGGTCGGCGCAGTTGGCCACACCGTCGAGGTTGACGTCGCCGAAGTTGGTGCCGAGCACGCCGCGGACGATCTCGCAGACGTCGTTGACGTCGACGTTGGTGTCGCCCGAGGTCATGTTGGCGGAGTAGTCCTTGCCCACGGCGTCGAAGGTGTTGTCCCAGTTCATCGCGCCGTCGCCGAGGCCGCGGTACTGGCTGTAGACGAAGTCGATGTCCAGGCCGTTGATGGTGCCGTCCTGGGCGATGGGCTGGAAGTTGGCGGTGCGACCGGCGCCGCCGGCGACGTCCGCGCGGCTGTCGCCGGGGGCGTACGCGGCCGGGGTGGCCTTGGTGGTGCCGAAGAAGTTGCCGCCGAAGGCCGCGTCAACCTGGGTGAAGCCCTGCTTGCGGTCGGTGACGTTGTTGATGACCAGGAGGCCGTCGGCGAAGTAGCGGACGTCCTGGGTGGTGAAGTTGCCGTCGCAGTTGAAGTCGCCGAGGATTTCGATCGAAGCCTTGCCGCCGAGTTCGCCGTTGATGGGGCCGGTGCCGTTGGGGGCGGTCCAGGCGGGGCCGCCGTTGCGCTGGCGCCACGCGGCGATCATGTTGGGGATGTCGGCGAGGTCACGGACGCCGTTGCCCGAGAAGTCACCGGCGATGCGGTTGCGGGTGGGGAAGGTGGCGCTGCCGTAGGTGGCGGTGGTGCCGTCCTGGAGGATGTAGGTGGTGGCGGCGCCGGTGGTGCCGTCGGAGTAGGTCTGGCCGGTGGTGCGGGTGGGGACGCGGCCGTTAAGGCCGTGGTTGCCGAAGGTGTTGTAGGACGCGGCGTTAGCGGGGCGGCCGAAGACGCTGTTGGCCAGCGCGAACGCGCGGGGAACGACACCCGTTGCAAAGGCGGGGTTGGGCACCCAGCCGCAGGGATTCAGCTGAGGCTGAACAAACTCGGGAACGCTGGCGAGAATGAAGTTGATGCCGAGGAACTCGCCGGGCGACGAGGTGTTCACGTCGCTGCTGGGGTTCGAGGAGAAAGCGGCGGTCGACTGCAGGATGTTGTTGATGTACGCGGCGGCCTGCAGGTTCTCCATGTCCTGGTTGCCGTTGTCGAGGCCACCGAACGCCGCGGGGGCGGACAGGGGGTCGCCGATGGTGGTGAAGGTCTGGATGCCGCCGATGACGTAGCCCGAGGTATTGTCACCACGGAGGGGGTTGTTGAAGACCTGATTGAACGCCGAAGGACGGGCGAACGAGCCCACCGCGTCGGAGCCGTTGGTGAGGTCGGGCTTGACGGCGAGCAGTTCCATGCGACCGGTCAGGCCGCTGTTGGTGTAGCGCTCGGTGCCGGTGTAGCCCAGGCCCAGGCGGGTATTGGTGACGGTGGACTCCATGTCGCCGGAGCCGACCTTGTTCGAGGGCAGGTAGTTGGGCCCGCAGTTCTGGGAGAAGTTGACGGTGTTGGAGTTGTCGCCGCCGACGTTCTCGCCCACAGCCCACGAGGGGTCGAGGCACACGCTGTTGACGAAGGCGTTGCGGGTGCCGGAGCCGGACTCGCGCGTGACCATGACCAGGTTCTCGCCGTTGCGCATGCGGCCGGTGGCGTTGAGGTGGCGGAGGTCCGACTGGCGGATCTCGGAGCGGCCGACGCCCAGGTTCACCAGCGCGCCGACGGTATTGTAGACGATGGGCGTGCCGAAGATGGTGTTCGCATCGCCGGTGCCGGTGCCGCTGTAGAGGGTGCGGCCGTCAGCAGAGATGTCCACGAGCTGCTGCGAAGCGCCGGAGCCGACAACGGCGGTGCCGTCCTTGTTCACAGGGCCGTTGGGGTTGCGCCCGTAGCCGGCGGTGCCGGGCTTGCTGTCAAACGCAGGGGTGCCGCCGGGGAACTGCTGGCCCCAGAACGGGTCGACGTCCAGCGGGGCGATGTCGACGCGGAGGCCGCCGGCGGAGGGGAAACCCACGCCCGAGTAGGTGGCGGTGTAGGTGCCGTCGGTGGTCGACCGGACGGGTGCGCCGTAGGGATTGTTGGGGTTGCGGATGCTGGTGGAGCCGGCGCCGGAGCCGAAGTACTGCGCCCGGTTATGGCGGGCGAGGGTCAGGTCGTTGATCAGCAGGCCGGGGCCGGTGTTCTCGGCGTTGGTGGCGTAGGGCTTGGGCGAGCCGAACGACACGATCGCCTGGTAGCCCTTTACGGAACCGGCCGAGAAGTACTGCACGCACCAGAACTGGCCAGTCTGCGTCTCGTCGGTCGTGAAGACCGGGGGCAGCGAGAAGTTGGCGAGCTGATCGGCGTCGTTGCCGGGGCAGTTCTTGCAGCGGCCGTCGCCGTCAACATCGATGAAATCGATGGTCGAGGCGCCCGCGGCGAAGAAGTTTTGGAACAGCGTCGCGCCCGAGATGTTGATCACGGACTGCGCGCTGGCAGTGGAGGCGAGACCCATCGAGGTCCCGCAGGCGAGGGCGAGCATCATCACGTTCTTGTTCTTCATCGTCTCTCTCTCCGATTCGAGGGTGAAGGGAAGCAGCCGATTCGGTGATTCAGGTCCGTCGCCCGGGTCCGGGTCGGCGGGGTGTTGATCGGGCAGTGACGGCACGGCGCGGGCGCGCAACGACAGCGCAACCCCGTGAACGCGCACGCGTTCTTCAAGCGATCCGATTCGCGCCGCCGCTGATGACGGGCGGAGGTCCGGGTCGAACATCGACTCCGATCCGCCGGCCATTCCGCGGGGCACCCACGATGCGCCCGGTGACGCCGGGCCCTTGACTCTGGCAAGCGCCGCGGCACGGTGCCCCGTGCGGCGGCGTGGGAATGCGGTTTCACCCGAACAAGCCGGGCATCACTGGCCGGACTTCGAGAGCGGGACCTTCGTGCCGCTGCCGGTCAGGCTGTAGAACTGGTCGCCCCACAGACGCTCCGTGACGGACTCGAGCACGGTCTTCTTCTCCACGTGCCCGTCGACGAAGAGCATGTTCACGCTCCCGCCGAACTTGTCCTTCGGGGCGTGGTGGCGGCCCACGGCGTTCAACTCCGAATCCGGGTCCTCGATCGCCCCGGCGCCGAGCTGATCCACGGGCTTGATCTGGTTCTCGCGCGGGTAGAAGAACCGCTGGTTGTTGTTGCCGCCCACGTCGGGCACATCGAAGATCGCCGCGCCCGAAGCGCCCGAGGGCGAGCGGAACGGCGTGATGGGACGGTGCGACTTGCTCTTGTTGTCCACCGAGATCGACTGCCACTGGTCGGCCTCGAGGTACTCGGTGGCGAGGATCGTACGGGCGCCGTTCTTGATCTGCACCGGGCGAACAAACTTCGCCTGACGCGAAGCGCCGTTGTCCAGCTTGTTGCGGGGCATGATCGCCGCGTTCACTGCGTAGGCCATGCGGTACGCCTGGCGGTCCTCGGGCAGTTCAGAGGGATTGTTCTTGGTGCCGCCGAGATCGTTCTGCTGCCACGTCTCCCAGTACTGCGAATCACGCCCGGGGTTGGTGCGAGGTGCGCCGCCGTTGTAGACGGTTGGGCACTGGAACGCCTCGTGCGAAAGGGCGCCGTTCTCCTGCTCGAGCAGGAACTGCGACCAGTGCATGTAGCCGTTGCCGGGGTTGGGGTTGGTGGCCTGCTGGTCGGCGACGCGCCAACCGAAGCCGCGCTCGCTGCTGGCGTACACGTACGCCAAGGGGTACACCTCGGTGCTGGCGGTGTACATCGTGGCGGCGGTGCCGATGTTGCGGATGTTCGAGGCGCACTTCAGTTCACGCCCCGACTCGCGGGCCTTGCCCAGCGCGGGGAGAAGAAGCCCGATGAGCAGGGCGATCACCGCCACCACCACCAGAAGTTCAACGAGCGTGAATCCGCGTCGGCGAACGCCGCGCCCCGCGGGAACGAGAGAGAAGGACTGCGTCATGGGTCTGCTGCTCCTGACATGCCACCGGAGGTAAGTGCGTGCGGCCCGTTGCCAGCGCACTCACCGCCGAGGCCGTGGAGTCTGACCCATGCGTGTGAAGCAATGATGAAGATGGGGCGAGGTTGTGACCAGAAATCGTGTCGAGGCATGGCCTTGGCTCACGACTTCACACGATATTTGCGCTTCCTTCACATTCCACGGCGGTGGATATCTCGCACGCCGCGCCTTGACAGCCAACCGAACCGCTCGCGCACGGTCGCGGTCCGGCACGAAGCACCCCGACCACCTCACCCAATCGGCTTGAGATTCTTCCACACGCTTGTGCGGTACGCCATCATCCCCGGCACGATCCCCGCCGCGCTGGCCAGCAGCGTCGTCGCAAGCACAAGCGTCATGATGAACTCCGGCGTTGCGGCGGGTTGGATCACAATCCCCAGCCGCTGCTTCATCACCCCCGCCACCAGCACGTTGCCCACCAGCGCGATCACCACGCCGAGCACCGCGCCAACAACGCCCAGGATCGCACTCTCCGTCAGGATCAATCCAAACACGCGCGATTGGCTCGCCCCCAGCACGCGCAGCACGGCGATCTGACGCCGCCGCTGCTCCATCGAGTTGTACAGCGCCAGCATGATGCCGATGCCGCTCGACAGCATGACCACCGCCGCGAGGGCCAGGAACACCTGATCGACATTCGAGACGATCTTGAAGAGCTGCTCGATCTGCTTGCTCGGGTTCGCGACCGTGATCGAAGCGTCACGCCGCAACTGATCGAACACCACCGGCAGGTTCGCCGGGGTATCGGAACCCGCCCGCGTCGGCAGGCGCAGGTACACCCCCGTGATCTTCCGGTCCTCGTCGGTGATGTCCGCCAGCGTCGTCAGCGGCGCATCGGCCGACTCCGCCACACGCCGGTCGTGCGCGTGGAGGATCCATGTCGATTCCACGCTGATGAACAGCGCCCGGTCGTGCGAACTGCCCGAGGGTTCGAGAATGCCCACCACCTCGAACTTGTAC
>CAYZFW010000032.1:0-12612 GCA_964477615.1 uncultured Phycisphaeraceae bacterium
GATCAGCCCGACATGACCGAGAGCGCGCTGGCGCAGGAGACCGCGCGGCGGCTGGGTGTCGAGCACACCGATGTGCAGGTGACGGGCGGCGAAGCGCAGAACTGGTTTGTCGAATGGCTGGGGACGCTGGACCAGCCGTCGGCCGACGGGCTGAACACCTTCATCATCTCGAAGGCGGTGCGCCGGCACGGGATCGTGGTGGCGCTGTCGGGGCTCGGCGGGGACGAACTCTTCGCGGGGTACGTCACGTTCGAGGACCTGGCGCGGGTGAAGCGCGGGCACGGGATGCTGGGGTTCCTGCCGAGATCGATCCGTAAGGCGGCGTTCCTCGCCGGGTCGATGTCCAAGCCCGCGAGCGTGCGCGAGAAGATCGGCGAGATGGGTGCCTCGGCGGGTGATCTGCTGTCCTTGTACCTGTACCGGCGTCGGTTCAAGAGCGACCATCGGATGCACATCAACGGGATGCACGCGTCGGAGCTGGGGCTGCACCCGACGTTCATGCCGGCCGAGGCGCTGGCGGGCGCGGAGGAGAACGGGGACGACATCGTGGCGGCGGTGAGCCGGATGGAATCGCGGTTCTACATGCGGAACATGCTGCTGCGCGACAGCGACACCAACGCGATGGCGCACAGTCTGGAGATCCGCGTGCCGTTCCTGGATACGCGGATGCTGAATCTGGCGTACGCCATCCCCGGGAGCGTGCGGGCACCCGAGGGGCGCTACGGCAAGCACCTGCTCAAGACCGCCTTCGACGACCTGCTGCACACGAGCCTGAAATCGCTGAGCAAGCGGGGGTTTGTGCTGCCCACCAAGCGGTGGATGGCGGGCCCGATGCGCGACATGTGCGAGGACGCGCTGTCGCACCTCAAGGGGCTGGGGATTCTTGATTCGGAGCACGTGGACTCGGTGTGGAACGAGTTCCTCGCCGACCCGGATAAGCAGGTGTGGTCTTCGGCGCTGCTGCTGGTGGTCCTGGGGCGGTACACGCGGAACGCGGCGTCGTTCGCGCCCGCGGGGGCGGGCTCGAGCGTGGGCGGCGGGGGGCTGACGTTCTCGATGCCGCGGCAACTTGCCGGGGTGAAGTAGGCGGGGGATGGGCTGTCGCAGTCGCGGAGTCTTCAGCTTCACGAGCACCGACTTTCCGTGGACGGGAAGTCGGTGGCACGGGGCGTTGTGCTTCAGGTCTTTTTGCAGCGCTAGCGCCCGAGGTGCACCACGTTCCACTCGCCGGAGGGGTCCTTGCGCATCCGGACGCAGCCGTCTTGAAGGGTGTCGAACTGGTGCGTGGTCGGCGTGCCGCGGTCGGTTTCGCTGGCGCGGATGATGAGGGTGGGGGGCTTGCCCGCCGGGGCGCACCAGCGGGTGACCTGCTCGGGGTGCGAGGCGACCCAGCCGGCGCGGGGCATGAGCACGACGCCGGCGTTGGACGAGTGCGAGGTGGAGCGAAGGGCGTCGAAACCTTCGCGGGCGATCTCACCCAGAATGACCGCCGGAGCGTGCGCGGGCGAGTCTGCTGCGGCACCAAACTCCACGACGATTGAGGCATCGCGGTGAGTCTTCATCAGCGTGCCGCGGGGCGGAGCAAGGATTCGTGCCACCGCGTCGCCGACGGTGATGCTGTCGCCCGCAGCGACGGTGCGCACCTCGACGCCGAGGTCGGCGAGACGGGCGAGAAGATACGCCCCGGGGCCTTCGGGGACGTCCTGGGCCTGGCGCATGAACTGCTCGGAGACGAGCGCCTCGCGGATGCCCAGCGGCCGGACGAGGTCGGGGATGGCGTTGTACTGGTCGGGGTCGGCGGCGGGAATGATGACGGCGTGCCCGCGCGAGATGTGGGCGGTGCGGCGGGCCGCGGGGATGAGGCGCTGGCCAGCGCTGCCCCACGGCGAGCCGCCGCCGTAGAGGAGAGTGTCGCGCCCGCTGCGCAAAGCGGTGCATGCGCCGCCGGGGATGTGGAGGGTGGTGAGTTCGAGGGTGCGTGAGGGGAGCGCGGGGCGGAGCCACCATTCGAGGCCGAACCAGGTAAGGAGCGTGCTGGCGGCGAGGGCCTGCGCGATGCGCGGGGAGACGCGAGGGATTCTCTGTTGCTTCGCGCGCGGAGCGAACGCACTCTTGTGGCGTGAGAGCATCCACCACGCTGCGAGCGTCGTGGCGGCTGCGCACCACGCGAGGCTGATGGGTGGGGCGTACCACACGCCGGCCGGGAGCGCATCGAGCGAGCGGACAAGCCATGCGAGGAGATCGCCGAGGGAGTGCAGGGCGGGCGTGCCCCATGGGGCAGCGAGTGGGATGATCGTGCCGACGAGCACGAGGAAGTACCCCGCGCCGGTGATGGCGCCGACGACGGGCCACACGACGAGGTTCGCCAGCGGCCCGATGGGGCTGACCACGCCGGTGTGCCAGAGCACCAGGGGCGAGGTGATGAGCCAGGCGCAGAGCGAGGCGGCGAAGAGGGTCTTGAGGTCTTCGACGCGACGCAGGACAAAGCCGCGGAGGCCGGCACCGATGGTGTCGTCGTCGGGGCGCTCGCCGAAGAGGCGGACGCGGAGCGGGTGGGCCAGGGCGATGAGCGCGGCGACGCCGAGGTACGACAGTTGGAAGCCGGGCGACCAGAGGTCCATCGGTCGCCACAGGAGCGAGAGCACGGCGGACCACGCGAGGGTGTTGAGCCGGTCGTAGCGCCGGCCGCCCCACTCGGCGACGGTGAACACGCCGATCATGATCGCGGCGCGGATGATGGGTGCCTCGGCGGGGACCACGATGAGGTACCCGGCGACGAGCACGCCGATGCCGAGTTTCTCAAGGCGGGGGTGATCGCCGGCCAGCCGGAGTGCAAACAGAGCGAGCGCCGCCAGCAGCGTGAGGTTCATGCCGCTGACGCTGAGGACGTGAGCGAGTCCGACGCGGGTGAAGGCACCCTGGAGGTCGCGGAGGTCGTCGTCGCGCTGGCCCAGCAGCATGGCGCGGAGCAGCGCGGTGGACTCGCTTTCGGCGCGCGGCCCATCGGCTGTGACGGGCGGCTCGAGCGAGCCGAGCGCGAGCGACTGGGCGCGGTGTGTGAATCGCGCCCAGACCCTGGCGATGCGGTCCGAAGCGGTGTTCGGCGCTGTGGGGGTGGTGATGAAGTCCGCCGCAGGGATGTCGATGGAGCCGGCGACGCGGCTCTGGCGGGCGAGGCGCAGGCGGTCGGGCTCGCCGGGGTTCATGGCCGGGCGGGGGGCGCGGACAAAGCCTCGGAGGACGGCGCGGTCGCCGGGGCGGAGGCCTGCAGGCTCGTCGCGAGCGTGGACGCGGAGGGTGCCCGTGACGGGGGTTCGGTTGCCCGCGCCGTCGATCAGCGCGTGGGCGGCGAGATCGAAGTGCCACGCGCCCGAGGCGTGGGCCTCGAAGCGGGCGAACTCGCCGCGGACGCCCGCGCGGAGTTCAGGGGCGGAGGCGACGCGGCCCTCGACACGGACGAGCGCGGCGTCGGCGGTGAGGAAGCGGGAGAGATCGCCCCGCGGGGCTTCATCGCAGCGGGCGCGGAACCAGCCTGCGGAGAGGGCGACGACGGCGGCGGCGAGTGCGGCGCGGCAGGCCCAGCCGCGCGTGAAGAACGCCGCTGCGGCGGCGACAGAGCCGGCGATGAGCATCCAGTGCGACGCGACCGTGTCCGGGACCGCATGAGCGGCGAGCATGTAGCCTGCCGCAACGAGTGCGAGCGCGACGACGGCTCGGCGGTGGTGCCAGATGACAGCGCTCGTGGCGCTTTGATCGGGAGACAGGCTTGGCCCGCTTGGGAGCATTCGCACAATGTAAGGCGAACCAGCGAGGGCTTTGGGTGCTCGGACCGGCCCATCGCTGCAGGGCCAGCGATGGCCCGGCGTCCGGGGATGTTCAATTGGATGGTTGTTCGCGCTTGGCTCGCTCGCCCACACTGAGGTTCGTGTCAGTGTCACGCGGAGCGTTCGATGGCGATGCGCTTCGCGTCGGTCATCAGTTCCTCTTCGCCGCGCGGGTAGGCGATTCGGGTGTGGTAGATGGAGCAGAGGCTCTTCACCACGGCGTCCTCGATGCGGCTGAGGTCGCGGAGGGTGAGTTCGCACTCGTCGAACTGGCCGTCGGCGAGGCGTTTGGCGGCCATGCCGTGGACCAGCGCGCTGATGCGGGCGGGCGTCGGCTCGGGCATGGCGCGGGTGGCGCTCTCCACAGCGTCGCAGAGCATCAGGATGGCCGCCTCGCGTGTGCGGGGCTTGGGGCCGGGGTAGCGGTACTCGATCTCGCTTGGCTCGGCGCGGTCGTCGTCTTCGGCCTGGCGTCTCGCGGCGTCGTAGAAGTACTCGACGAGGGTCGTGCCGTGGTGGCTCTCGATGTAGTGGTGCAGGCTGTGGGGCAGGCGGTACTCGCGGGCGAGTTCGATGCCGTCCTTCACGTGCCCGACGATGACGAGCAGGCTCATGGCGGGCGAGAGGCGGCTGTGGCGTGAGACGCCGCCCTGCTGGTTCTCCACGAAGTACTCGGGCTTGTTCATCTTCCCGATGTCGTGGTAGAGCGCGCCGACGTAGACGTGGAGGCCGTCGGCGCCGATGGCCTCGGCGGCGCTCTCGGCGAGCACGGCGACGGTCTGGCAGTGGTTGTAGGTGCCGGGGGCGCTGGTCTGGAGTTGACGCAGCAGCGGGGCGCGTGGGTCGCGCAGCTCGCTCAGCGTCATGCCGGTGGTGATGTCGAAGACCTTCTCGACGCTCGGCAGCAGTGCGAGGGTGAGCACGGCGGGGAGGAAGCCGGCGGCCATACCCCAGGCGCTGTCGCGCAGCAGTTCGGCCCACACCCCCGACCACATGCCCGGGGCCTGCGGCCGTTCGAGCAGCCCGGCGACGAAGACGCTGACGCCCAGAGCCGCGGCGACCACCAGGCCGGCGCGGACCACGTCGGAACGGTGGCGAAGGTCGTTGAGTTGCCACGCCACGGCGCCGACGCCGATCATCACCACGACGACGTGCGACACGGGCAGTTCGAGGGCGAGCGAGGTGAGCATCGCCTGCGAGCCCGCGACGGCGAGCACGAGCCGGCGGTCATAGGCGATCACGCAGATCATCGCCAGAAGGATGGTCGGCGCGACGCTGATGAACCACGAGACCGAGGGGTAGGTGAGTGTGCCGTGGGTGGAGAGCGTGAGGGTGGCGATGATGAGGCTGGCCAAAGCGCCGAGGCGCCACGGGCTGGTGGCGAGGCGGCGGTAGAAGACGCCGATGTACCCGCCGAGGGCGCCGGCGAGCACGGCGGTGATGCCCAGCAGCCCAGCGCCGGTGAGGAGGCGCTGCAGCGGCGCGGTGCCCGCGTGGAAGACGTTGTTCTCGCGGTGGGCCAGGGCGAACGCCTCGGAGGTGAGCACCTCGCCGCGCTGGAAGATCAGTTCGCCGGGGCGGTGGGTGACGCGGACCTCGGGGACGCCTGCGGCGGCCTCGTCGCGGCGCTCCTCGGTCTTTGCTTGGTCGAAAGTGAACAGCGGGGTGGCGATCTCGCTCAGGCGGTCGACCACAGTCTCGCCGACGTCGCGACCGGCCTCGAAGAAGCCCGCCTCGCGGACGATGGCCTCGAACTTCTTGCGCACCTTGGCCCGCATGTCCGGCTCGGATGAGTCGACGCTCATCGCTTCGTACTTGCCCACAGTCTCGAACTCGTTCTTGCCGGAGCGGAGTTCGAGGCGTTCGGTGCCGTCGCGCAGAGCTGATTGGTACTCGGCGCCCGAGAGCAGCGGGGTGCGGGCCAGCAAGAGCGCGAGCGTGTCGGTGCGGGCCTGCCACGTCTGGCTGGGCTGGCCGTCGGTAGTCTGAGCCTTCACGGCGTCGAAGCGCTCGGGCATGAGGCGGAACGCGCGGGCGACGGCTTCGTCGACGTTGTGGATGCTGCCCACACCCACCAGCAGCGCGGGGAGGCCGCGGACGGCGTTTTCGACTTCTTCCAGCAGTTTCTGGTCGGCGCGGTAGACGCGTGGGGCGAGCGTGCGCTTCATGTCGCGCTGCGCCTTGGTCTGCTCGGCGTCCACGTCGCTGAACTCGACGCGGACGGTGCGGGTGTGGTCCATCACGCGCCCGGGGGTGATGACCAGACCGCCGCGGGCGGTCCACACGGCGAACGAGGCGAGCAGCACAAACGCGGCGGCGATGCCGGCGACGGGGAGGAACGCGGGGTGGGCGAGCAGGTCGCGCACCACAATGGGCTCCTTGAGCACAAGCCAGCGCCGACCGCCGCGGCGCCGCACTTTGGCGGCGACGGACTCGCGTCGGGAGACTGGCCCTGTTTTTTCAGGCATCGCGGCGGGCGGTCTCCGGTGCGGGTTCCTGTTCGCCGTAACACTCGATCACACGCTGCACCAGCGGGTGGCGGATGACGTCCTGCTTCTCGAGGGTCACAAAGGCGACGCCCTGGGCGCGTTTGAGTCGGCGTGAGGCGTCGGTGAGACCGCTGTCGCGCGGGTCGGGGAGGTCGACCTGGGTGGGGTCGCCGGTGACGATCATCTTGGAGCGCTGGCCCATGCGCGTGAGGAACATCTGCATCTGGCCCTTGGTGGTGTTCTGGGCCTCGTCGAGGATGATGAAGGCGTCGTTGATGGTGCGGCCGCGCATGAACGCCAGCGGCACCACCTCGATGACGTCGGTGGCCATGAAGCGTTTGAGGGTGGCGTGGTCGAGCATGTCGCCCAGCGCGTCCCACAGCGGGCGGAGGTAGGGGTTGACCTTGGCGAACTGATCGCCGGGGAGGTAGCCGAGTTTCTCGCCCGCTTCGACGGCGGGCCGTGCCAGCACGGCGCGCTTCACGCGCCCCAGCCGCAGCATGTGGATGGCCGCGGCGACGGCGAGGTAGGTCTTGCCCGTGCCGGCGGGGCCGATCCCGAAGACCAGGTCGTGGTCGCGCACGGCGTCGAGGTAGGCCTGTTGATTGGGGCTCTTGGCCTCGATGCGTTTGCCGTTGGCGAAGACGTTGAGCTTGTCCGACCACGGGGCCTGGGTGTCCCAGCCGGGCTGCGACTGCGTCTCGCGGGCCTCGGCGATGCGGTCGGTGGCGCTGAACGGGGCGGCGGTGGGGCCGGTGATGGTCCGCCCGTGGGGGGTGTCGGAATCGTGGGCGGGGTGCTGGCGGTCCTTCGTGGCGGCCCACCCGGCGTGGGAAATCACGTCCACCACCTCGCGCCGGGAGAGGCTCTGACCCTTCTCCGAGGCCTCGATCAGACGCTCCATGACGCGCCGGGCGGCGTCGACGGCGTCAACCTCGCCCCGGACGCGGACGAGGTCTTCGCGCGCGGCGATGTTGACGCCGAGGGCCTCCCGGATCATCTTGAGGTTCCGGTCGCCGGCCCCGTAGACGGGGACGCGTTCGACGGAAGAAGGAACTCGGATGGTGATTTCCAAAGCGATCGTCACTCCAGACCCACTCGAAGCGGCACGCGGCGCGAGGGGCGGTGCGGAAAACCCCGTGAAAGACAGTCGGCATTGTAGGAGTGCCGGGTCGAACAACCTCGGCGGAGGGGCTTACAATGTTTGTATTTTGATCGGATGTTTTTTCGTTATCGGACTTGTTCCGGGGTGTGGGAGCACCGCACCGACCGGCGATTCTCGCGCGGTGGGTCCGGCGGGACGGGGGCCGGCACAGGCGTCGACGCTGATTGCGGGGATGGACACGCCGCCGCCGGAAGGGGCGTTCGTTGGGGCGGGGCGTGAGGCTCGGGGGCTGTGGCGAGACCTCGACTCTGCGGTGAGTTTCGCGATGACCGATGTGGAGCTGGGGTTGGTGCAGCAGGTGGACGACCCGGAGCCGGGGTCGGCGCGGGGCGCCGGGCGGCGGGTGTACCAGTTTGTCACCATGCGGGACACGCCGGTGTGGCTGGAGGTGTCGTGGCCCGGGGTGGAGGCGACGACGGAGAGCGAGGCGCGGCGGTCGGTTCAGACGTTTGTGTGGCGCTGCCGCGCGGGGGTGCGGGGGGATGCGGAGTTCGAGGACCGCCTGCTGAAGAGTGTGGCGGATCGGTTGAACGGGCTGTCGCGGTAAAGCGGGGCCGTCTTACCGCTTTCCAATGGTCTCGCAGTGCAGCGTGAGGGTGCCTTCGGCTGGGGTGAGGCGGGTGATGTGGACGCGGCGGCCGTCGTCGAGCCGGATGGTGGCGAGGGCGGTGGGGTCGGTTTCGCCGCGGACGCGGGAGAGCTGGCTTTCGAGGTCGGGGGCGAGCGACCGCGTGAGCCATGTCGGTGCGGGGATCGAGCCGAGACGGATGGACGGGGGCCACGGCTTTGAATCGGCCAGCGCGAGCGAGAGCAGCGGGGGGGCACCACTAGGGCGAAGGGCGATGCCGACGCGGGCTTGGCCGGGCTGAAATGTGATGCCCGCGGTGCCGAGCCAAGCGGGCTTGGGGAGGCGCTGGTTCTCGAGCCAGATGGGGAGGCGGGCGTTGAGCCAGGCTTCGGCGTCTTGCGCGGCGAGGGTCAGGGTCCACGGGTCGCCGAAGCGGTGGGCGGCGGAGAGTTCGGAGAGGACGCGGCGCTCGAGTGCCTCGGCGCGGGCGTGCGATTCCGGTGTGACCGGTTGCGGCTGGTACCACGCCGGGACACGCAGCGCGAGCACGCCAACGCCAAAGACGCACGCGGCGAGGCATGCTGCGATGAGAAGGAGCACGCGGGCAAGGCGGCGGCGGGGCCGGGGGCGGGGGTTGGAGGAAGTGGTGGTGATTGAGAGCGGGCCGTTTCGCGGGTTGTTGGGCGGTGCCTCGGCGTGGATGACCCTGCGGGATGGACGCCGTACGATTTCTGACTATGCCTGCACAGGACTCTAACGGTTGGGTGAAGTCTTCGGTATCCATCGCCGGTTCCCGATCCGGGAAGGCGAAGAAGCGGCTGCTGTGGGCGCTCGCGGTGCTTGTGCTGCTGGTGGTGGGCGTTGTGGCGCTCGCGCCGACGCTGGTGTCGTCGTTTGTGCGTGGAACGATCGAGCGGGAACTGAATGCGCAGATCAACGGGAAGTACGAGATCGATGGGGTCTCACTCTCGTGGGGGGGGCCGCAGAAGGTCGGCCCGCTGCGCTTGTTTGATCCTTCGGGTGGTCTCGTGGGCGAGGGGAGCCTGTCTGTGGAGGCCGGGCTGCTGGGGATGCTGACCGGGGGGCTCGACATCGGCGAGATGAACGTGCAGGTGCGAGGTGACATCAAGCAGATCGTGTCGCCTTCGGGGAAGGATCGGACGACGAATCTTGAGGAAGCGCTGCGGCCCCGTGCGGGCGTGGCGGCGAGCGTGCCGAGGCCCGGGGCGGCGCAGCCGGGGGCTCCGGCGCAGGCTGCTGGTGAGGTGCGGTTGCCCAAGGGACTCGCGGCGAAACTCCGGGTGACGAACTCGGAGGTGAAGTACACGGGTGAACTCACGCCGGGGTCGGGCGTGCGGACCATCGGGATCACCGGGTTGACGGCGAGCGGGGACTTTGCGCTGGGGCAGCCGCTCAAACTGACCATAACGGCGAACACGCTCGATGGTCAGAGGGCGCTGCAGGTGGACGCGACGGCGGACAACCTGACTCAGGGCGACGGTCTGCTGACATTGGACAAGGCGAGCGCGGACGCGAAGATCGAGGGCGCGGTGCCCGCGGAGTATCTGGAACTGATCGCGGCGCGCGGGGGAACTGGGACAGGTGGGGCGGGGACAGGCGGCTCGGGCGCGGGTGATCCGCCGGCGCGGGTCGGGGCGCACGTGGTGCTGAAGGACGGGCGGCTGACTTTGGCAGACCCGTCGCGCCCGGCCTTTGTCGACTTCAAGGTGCCCGCGGCGGCGCTGGCGGTGCCGGGGAAAGACGGTGGGGCTTCACCTTTGACGGTGTCGGAGCGTCCCACGATCTCGCTCCTGGTCCAGACGCTTGATCTGCCGGTGCCGTTTGGGCGGACCACGGCGCCGGACTATCGAGGCGGGAAGATCACGTCGCTGATCCGCTCGACGCGGATGAGCGGGACGGCGAGCGTGGGGGATGCGGGCAGTGGGGGGGGCAAGGCAGCGCCGGGGGCACCCTCGCTGCGACCTTTCAGCGTCGAGCCGTTCGAGCTGCGGCTGGCGACGCCCGACCTCGTCGAGGGCATCGGGCTGCTTGGTGAGATCAACACAACACTGGACGGCAGGAGTTCCGGGCGGATCGTGCTGGACCTGATGGCGGCGGACATGCTGGACAGCGCGGGGGCGATGCGCGCCGGCGGGCCTGGCAAGCTGCGCGGGCGGTTCGTGGTCGAGAGCGTGCCGACGGCGATCCTGCAGCCGATGGTGCAGCCGATGGGGATTGATTTGAGCGAAGCGCTCGGGCAGTGGATCAAGGCGGACATCCGCGCGGGGATTCTTGATCCGAACTCGCCCGAGTCGGTGGCGCTGGCGGGGGGGAGCGCGATGGCGGGGAGTGCTCCGTCGCCATCTGGGGGTGCGAAGGCGGATGAGGCGAGCGCTTCGCCGTACTTCGCGGGGAGCGTGGTGACGGAGAAGACGCGGCTGTGGTTCGATGTGTTCATCGACCCGGACAAGGTGCGGTCGCGGAACGAAGGGGTGAAGGTGCAGACGACGGCGCTGGGGTACCTGGTGCGCCGGTTCCTCCCCGAGGGCGCGGGGGTGACGGTGACGGGGGACGGGATCGCGAGCATCGAGGCGGCGACGTTCGAACTGCCGGGGATCATGGGCGGGAAGGGGCCGGACCTTTCGCGCACAAAGGCGGATGTGCGGGTCATCGCGGGTGAACTCACGGCGCAGGTGGACGGGCGCGGCTCGCCGGTGACGATCAAGAGCATCGACCTGGTGACGGCGATCGACGGCGAGAAGAGCCCGAAGGTGACGACCACCAATGTGCTGGTGTATGAGGGGCGTGAGATCAACGCCGGTGGCGAGCTGATGGTGACCGGACTGTTCAAGAAGGACAGCGCGGCCGCGTCCGGGGGGGGTGGGGTGGCGCTGTCGATCAAGGATGCGCGGCCCGAGGGGACGATCAGCATCAAGAACGTGCCCGCGTCGATCGCCTCGGTCGCGGGCGAGCAGGCGCGGCGGATCGCCGACGCCGCGATCGGGTCGGCGTTGAACCTCGACATCACCGCGGCCCCGGGCGAGGGCGGGTCGTCGACGATTGATCTGGAACTCGCGAGCGCTGGGATGAACGGCGCGGGGCAGTTTGTGGTGGGCGGCGGGCGCGTGAAGACGGTGGGCGAGGGGGTCTCGCTGCGCGTCGCCAAGCCGGCGGACGTGCTGAACGCGGTGCTGAACCCGGCTGCTCCCGGTGGCGGCAGCGGCGGCGGGGGTGGGGCGAAGGTTGTCGTCGATTCGGATTCGGACCTGACGGTTCGCGTGTCGGGCATCGACGTCGCGCTGGCGGATGACTCGATCAAGCCCGCGACGCTGGCGGCGAAGGCGTCGATTGCCACGGCGGGGATGGGGCTGACGCTCAGCGGTCCGCAGGGACGGGGCGAGCGTGTGCTGCTCTCGAGCCTGGTGGCCGACGCGGTGCTGGACGGCAAGGGCGGCGCGGACGTGACTGTGGACACCCGCGGCGTGTTCCAGAACAGCATGTTCAGCGCGAAGGGCACACTGGGCGCGGGTCAGGTGCTCGGGGATTCCGGCGTGGACATTCGGACGGTCGAGCCGCGCGGCTCGATGGCGCTCTCGCAGGTGCCGTCGTCGCTGGTGGCGCTGTTCAGCCCGGAGAACGCGGTGCTGGCGCAGGCGGTTCTGGGAGGGACCGTTGATGCGCAGGTGTCGGCGCTGACGGAGGGGAAGGGTGTGGAGTTTGTGCTGACCACGCCACAGGTGAAGGCGAGGTCGCGGGCGGTGATCACGGGCGACAAGGTGACGGTGGGGCCGACGAGCGCGGAGGCGAGTTTGTCGCCGCAGACGCTTGACACGGTGCTGGCGCTGAAGGCACCCGACCTGACGCCGCGTCCGGCGCTGGCGGGGGTATCGCGGTTCACGGCGGAGGTGACGCCCGTGACGCTGCCGATCCTGGGGCCGATGGAACTGGGGACGAACCCCATCGGCGGTTACCGCGCGACCGTGAAGACCGACGGGGACATGGTGGTGCAGAACGCGATGGTGCTGGGCGCGGGCACGAACTCGGCGCGTCCGCTGAATGTCGGTGTTCGCCTGCTGGGTGCGGCGCTGGTGAAGAACACCGACCCGTCGATGCCGCTGGGTGAAATCACGGCTTCGGCGGAGTTGTTCGACCCGGCGAATCCCGGGCCGACGATCGTCAAGGCGCGGCTGGACGGCGGGGCGATGCTGCCGCAGCAGCTCAAGGAGATGACGATCGAGGTTCCCAGCACGGCGGCGGTGGACCGCTGGCTGGGCACGCCGGAGCTCGCGTCGCTGGCGCTGGGGGAATCGGTGAAGATCATGGCGATGGGCCAGCCGGTGACGGCGGCGGGCGCGGGTGTGCTGCTGACGTCGATTGTCGAATCGCCGAAGCTGCAGACGCGCGTCGCGGTGGGGATGAACGAGAACGGTACGAAGGTGCAACCCTTTGATGCGGAGTGGACGCTCGACCCTGCGCTGGCGAACCGGTACCTTTTTGTTGATGCGCAGGGCAAGCCGACGGCGCGGCTGGCACGGGCGGTGAAGATCACACTGGCGGTCAAGACGC
>CAYZFW010000033.1:0-2618 GCA_964477615.1 uncultured Phycisphaeraceae bacterium
CCCGGGACATCTCGGGCCGCCGACGCACGGGGGGCCGGACCACGTCATCACCCCGGCGTTCTTTGACGCCCACTGCCATCTGCCGCAGACCGACAGCGTGGGGGTGGACGGGCTGCCTTTGCTGGAGTGGCTGAACCGTGCGATCTTCCCCGCGGAGGTGTGGTGGGGACGCGGAGCGGGGGTTCACATGGCCCTGACGGCGGCGCGGCGGCATATGCGGGAGGGGACAGCGGGGATCGCGGCGTACCTGACGAGCCACGGGGAGATCAACGCCGAGGTGCTGCGGACCCTGGCGTCGCAGACGCCGATGCGGTTCATCGCGGGGCGTGTGGGCATGGACCGGCTGGCCCCCGACGAACTGTTGGCGGAGGACCGGGAGCGTGCGCGGCAGCGTCCGCCGCGACCGTGCGTGCTGCCGCCCGTGGGGAACGATCCGCCGGGGACGGTGCAGCGGCGCGTGGTCTCGGCGAACCCGCGGTTCGCGGTTTCGTGCTCCGAGGAACTGCTGGCGGAGTTCGGGTGGTGGGTGCGGGATCATCCCTCCCCCCCGGGGGGGGGCACGTGGGTGCAGACGCACCTGAGCGAGAGCCCCGATGAACTGGCGAAGATCCGCGAGCTGTTCCCGAGCGACCGCGACTACACGAGCGTGTACGACCGATTCGGGCTGCTGACGGAGCGGACGCTGCTGGCGCACGCGGTCCACCTGAGCGACGCCGAGCGGGCGCTGATTGTGAAGCGGCGGAGCGTCGTTGTGCACTGCCCAACGGCGAACGTGTTCCTCGAAGCGGGGCTGTTCGATCTCGACGCGGCGCGGGAGGCGGGGGTGCGTGTGGCGCTGGGATCGGATATCGCGGGCGGGCCGGACGTGGCCATGCCGCGCGTGGCCCGCGCGATGATCGAGACGGCGAAGGTGCGGAAGATCACACGGCGCGATGGAGGCGGAGCGGGCGGATCGAGCAGGGCGGTGCGTGTGCCAACGCCCGCCGAGGCGTGGACGATGATCACGCGCACAAATGCCGAGATGCTGGGGTGGAGCGACGCGGGGCGGATCGAGGTGGACGCCGCGGCGCTGCTGCTGGTGCTGCGGGTCCCGACGGCGTGGCTGGACGAGCATCTGGTGGGGAGGCTGATCTACAACTGGGATTCGTCGCTGATCGAGGCGCGGGTGTTTGAGCCGGTGCAGTGAGATCGTTGGGGCAGGCTTCCAGCTTGCCATCCGCCTTTGAAGGCAGGCTGGAAGCCTGCCCCACCGTTGCTTGGCTGATCTACAACGCGATGGACCCTCGTCGAAACGACGGCTAACCTTCACGAATGCCCGAGCCGTCCGCATCCCCATCGATGAAACCCAACCCCGCGGATCGAGCGCCGCTTGAGTTCCGGACCGATGTCTCGCCGCTTGAGCCGCCGGCGGGTTTCGCCGCGGGGGCGGAGGAACTCGGCATCGTGTTCGACGACGGCGATGTGGTGCGCCTCGGCAGGTACCTCGCCATGCTGCGGGCGGCGAACGAGGTGGTGAACCTGACCGCCGTGACCTCGCCCGATGAGATGTGGACGCGTCACATTCTGGACTCGCTCACGCTGATGGCCCCGCTGAGCGAACTCGAAGAGGGCGCGAGCGTCATCGATGTCGGCAGCGGCGGCGGGCTGCCGGGCGTGCCGCTGGCGTGCTGCATGGGGCACCTGCGCTTCACGCTGCTGGAATCCACGGGGAAAAAGGCCGCGTTCCTTCGCGCGGCGATCGCGGCGCTGGGGCTGAAGAACGCCGGTGTGGTGAGCGAGCGGGCCGAGGTCGCGGGGCAGGACCACAAGAGCCACCGCGAGATGTACGACGCGGCGGTGGCGCGCGCGGTCGGACCGATGAGCGTGATCGCCGAACTCACCGTGCCATTCGCCAAACCCGCGACGGGGCGGGTTCTGCTCATCAAGGGGCAGAAGGCCGACGAGGAACTCGCGGCGGCGAAGCAGGCGCTGCACCTGCTGCACGCGCAGCACGCCGGGACCATCGACACACCGACGGGGCGCATCGTGGTGCTGGAAAAGCCGCGGAAGACGCCGCGGACGTACCCGCGTGCGGCGGGCGAGCCCAAGCGCCGCCCGCTGGGAACCTGACCCGGGGATGACCGCACGTGAAAGCGCTGGCGTCCACCATCGATGAACTTCTTAGCCCGCAGGGCCCGGTCGCGGCGTGCTTCGGCGAGGGCTTCGAGCCGCGCGAGCAGCAGGTGGAGATGGCCCGGCGCGTCGCGGAAACGCTGGAAAGACGCGGGCATCTGATGGTGGAGGCGGGCACGGGTGTGGGCAAGAGCTTCGCGTACTTGCTGCCGGCGGTGCGAAGGATTGTCCAGACCGAAGGGGCCGAGCGTGTGGTCATCGCCACCAACACCATCGCGCTGCAGGAGCAGCTCCTGAAGAAGGACGTGCCTCTGCTGGAGAAGGTGTTCGAGATCACCGGGGCCGACGGCGTGAAAAAACCCGCGTTCACCGCGGAGCTCGTCAAGGGGCGCGGCAACTACCTTTCAATTCGACGCCTCCGCATGGCCTCGGAGCGCCAAGACAAACTCTTCACCGACAACGACACCCGCGCCACCCTGCACGCCATCGAGGACTGGGCCTACGAG
>CAYZFW010000033.1:2628-12604 GCA_964477615.1 uncultured Phycisphaeraceae bacterium
CGCTCGCGACGCTGCCGCAGCTCGACCGACCGGCGGTGTGGGACCGCGTGCAGTCCGACTCCGGCAACTGCATGGGGCGCAAGTGCCCGAGCTACGAGCAGTGCTTCTACCAGACGGCGCGGCGGCGGATGGAGCGGGCGAACCTGCTGATCTGCAACCACGCGCTGTTCTTCTCCGACCTGGCGCTGCGGGCCCGCTCGGCGGGGTTCCTTCCGGTGTACCACCACGTGATCCTCGACGAGGCGCACGGCGTGGAGGACGCCGCGAGCGACCACTTTGGTGTGTCGCTGGCCGAGGCGCGTGTGCGGTTTCTCCTCAGCGGGCTGTATGTGGCTTCGAAGAACAAGGGACTGCTCGCGTCGGCGAAGAGCGTGACCGACGAGACGGCCCGCGACGGGGCGATCCGCGCCGTGATGGACTGCGACGAGGCGACACGCCGCTTCTTCGATCATGTGGTCACGCTGGCGAGCAAGAGCACGCCGTTCTCGGGAAGGGGTGGCTCGGCGCGGCTGCCCGCGCTCCGCCCCGGCGACGATGAACTCTTCCCCAACGACCTCACGCCCACGTTCAAGTCGCTTGTGCTGGCCCTGAAGCGCCTGAAGGACCACACCGACGCCGAGCCGGAGAAGTACGAGATCAACGCGTTCATCGAGCGGGCCGGGTCGGTGGCGGATTCCGCCGAGATTTTGTGCGGTCAGATGCTCGACGGCTTTGCCTACTGGGCCGAGGTGAGCGCGCCGGAGGGCCAGCGGTTCCGCGGCGTGCGGGCGACGCTCGCGTGCGCGCCCGTGGACGTCGCGCCGATCCTGAAGGAGCACCTATTCGATTCCGGCGTGAGTGTGGTGATGACCAGCGCAACGCTGACGACTGGGAAGGGGAGCTTCGCGCACGCCGTGGAGCGGCTGGGGGCTTCGGACGCCGGGACGCTGGCGCTGGGGAGCCCCTTCGACCACGCGCAGCAGAGCGAACTGCACGCCGACGCGACGCTGCCCGATCCGCGTCACCCCGCGCACATCGAGGCCCTCGCCGAGCGCGTCTGCGAGCACCTGGCCGACACCGACGGCGGGGCGTTCGTGCTGTGCACGAGTTTCAGCACGATGCACGCGCTGGTGCAGGCCGCGTCGTCCACGCTCGAACGCGCCGGCTATCCGGTGTGGGTCCACGGGCGCGACGGCAGCCGCGAGCACATCCTCGAGCAGTTCCGCAAGGACGAGCGGAGCGTGCTGTTCGGCACCGCGAGTTTCTGGCAGGGCGTCGACGTGCGCGGGCGCGGCCTGCGGAATGTCATCATCACCCGCCTGCCCTTCGAGCCGCCCGACCGCCCGCTGACGCAGGCCCGGCTCGAACAGATCCAGGCCCGCGGCGGCAACCCCTTCATGGACGACTCGCTACCGCGCGCGGTCATCAAGTTCAAGCAGGGATTCGGCAGGCTGATCCGCAGCGCCACCGACCACGGGCGCGTCGTCGTGCTCGATCCGCGCATTCTCACGGCACGGTACGGGAGGCTCTTCATCGACGCGCTGCCCGAGGGGGTGCGCGTCATTGAGCGGCGCGAGTGATGCCTCGGGGGCAAAGCCATCGCACCACGGTGAGCGGCCTCAGAACAGCCCGAGTTGGTCGGGCGGGGAATTCTTGCGCTTCTGCGACGCTGTACGTTTCACGGGCCGCCGCTCGGGCAGCGCTCGCGGCGTCTGGAGTGGGACCTGCGCGGCCGTCGCGTTATCGCCTGTGGCCACTGAGCGCACCTCGCCGTCGATGAGGCGTGTCACGACGGTGTCGCCGTGTGAGACATCGAGGACCGAACGCACGACCGAGCCGTCCTCCGCGCGCGTGGTGATCGAGTACCCACGGGCCAGCACGCTCATGGGCCCGACGACGGCGAGTTCACGCTCGAGCGCCGCCATCGCCGCCGCACGCCGGTCGGAAGCGACGCCCCACGCCGCGGTGAGACGGTTCGCGGCGTCCGCGAGCACCGCAGGATCGAGCCGCGAGCGCATCGCGCGGCGCAGCCGCGTCAGCGCGTGCTCGGTGGCGGCCCTCCGTGCGGCGTAGAGCCCGCGCGGCTCGTGGCGCGCCAGACGGGCCGACAGACGCTCGATTCCCGCGCGGCGCTGCGTGACCGCACGGGCACCCGCGTGGCGCAGGCGCTGCGTGGCCATCTGCGCGCGGAGGGTGAACCCGCGCACGATGGACACCGGATCGGCCAGCGCGGGGCGGCGTGCGGCGGAATCCAAGCGGCGCGATTCGTTGCGGACGTGACGCGACATCACCGACGCGGCCCGGGCGCGCAGCTGCGACAACTGCTCCAGCAGCGCCGCCGTGTCGGGCGTCAGTCGCATCGCCGCCTGCGTGGGCGTGGCGGCGCGCTCGTCGGCGACGAGCTCCGCCAGTGTCGTGTCGGTCTCGTGACCGATCGCGGCGACCACGGGAATGGAACAGTCGAGCACCGCCTGGGCGACCACCCGCTCGTTGAACGACCACAGGTCTTCGATGGACCCACCGCCGCGCGTCAGGATGACGGCGTCGAGCGCCATCGCGGCGGCGCCGGTCGAGAGCCGGCCGATCATCGCGGCGATCTCCTCGGCGCTCCCGGGCCCCTGCACGCGCACATCGCACACCACAACCTCAACGGCGGGGCAGCGACGGCGCATCGTGTCGAGCACGTCCTGCAGGGCCGCGCCGGTTTTCGAGGTGACGACCGCGACGCGGCGAGGGAACTTGGGGAGCGGGCGCTTGCGGGCGGGGTCGAGCCATCCCAGGGCGCGGAGTTCCTCGATGAGGGCGCGGAGGCGCAGCTCGAGTTCGCCCATGCCGACGGGCTCGAGGTGCGTCACATAGAACTGCGTGCGCCCTTGCTTGGCGAAGAACTCGACGCGCCCGGTGGCCACGACGCGCTGACCGCTGGCCACACGGAAGCGGCACTTCGCCGCGGCGGAGGCGAACATCACCGCGCTGATCACCGACTCTTCGTCCTTGAGCGTGAAGTACCAGTGCGTGCGGTCGTTGAAGCCGCTGACCTCCCCCACCACCTTGATCGATGACGGGAGCGTGTCCTTCATCGCGCCGTCGATCATCGCGGCGAGGTCAGAAACGGAGAGGGTGCGATCGGGCTTCGCCGGGGCGGCCTGGGAGGCGGACGCCGCAGGCTTGGCGGCGGCCATCTTCTTGGGGTTGAAGGGGAGGCGGTCCACTGGGCGGAGGGTAGGGGTGGGCCGACGGGATGGGGAACAGGGGGTGCGGATTGGACGAAATCCGCCATCGCCTGCTCGGGAAGGGCCACTGGGCCGGAATCAGATTACCTATCTTCACATTCTCCGCGGCTTCTTGGCCAAATCGGAGCGCAGTTGCTTGCTGGGCAGGGGTTTACGTCTTTGCAACCGGGTCGGTCGTGGGGTATCTTCCCGAGGTTGGATCGCGGTCCGGGACGACCGCCTTCTGATGAAATCTATCGCGGTTTGTGCTGAAAGACGGCGAACCGGCTCGGGCCTGTGAGAGCGCTTGGAGGAGATGCTCTCCGGACTTGTGGCCGGTTCGCTTCTTTTTGTTGGTCGCGGGTTCTCAGCTCAGATTCTCGCTCCCCGCCAGCTCGATGAACGAGCACGGCGTCGCTCGGAAGCGAAGGTGTGGCGGGCGCAGCTTCAGCCATCAAACTCATCGAAAGCGCCCTCGGCGTCCTGCTGCTCGACGTACTTCTGGAAGTCGCCGATCTTGTACGACACGAAGCAGAAGACGTGGTGGAGGGTGAGCCACTCGATGTCTGACTTGTCCTGATCGATGTCCTTGCGCAGGCGGTTGAGTTCGGCGAGGAGGGTTTCGGCCTTCATCTGGTGACTCCGTCGGTGTGGCTTGGGCGAGGGGCGCGGTTGATCGATGCTACGCGTTCACTTGGCAGGTCTGGGCGCGCAGAATCGGGCGATGCAAGGCCGACTCTCACGCGAAAGCGAAAAATAGGGGAAAAATCCGGTACAGCCCTTGCAATCGTCACGATTGCGGGTTATGGTCTGCTGTCCGGTGCGCCCGCACAAGCGCCCCGGGAGGAGTCGGTTCCAAAAACCCTGTCGTTCGGCGGCTTTGCTGTCGTTTGCGATTGTGGAGGTGAATCATGGTTCGTCACGGCATTCGTGGCGCGGTGATCGCGCTTGTCTGTGGTTCCGCCGTCGCTACCGCGATGGGCGTCCTGAGCAAGTCCGCTGCTTCCAGCGGCGGCTTCGCAAAGGACGAAGCGAGCCAGCGCGTCCGCTTCGACTACGAGAACTCGGGCACCGTCAGTCTGCGCCCGTCGGTGAAGACCATCCCGTCCAGCGGCGTCGGGTCATCCGGCTTTGTGCCGCTGCCCGCGTTCATGACGGCCGACGCCTCGCGACCCGTCGGAGCACCCTCGGCAGCTCTTGCCGCGGCTGAGTCGATGGGCGGCGCGAAAGTCGCGAAGGCTTCGCCGGCGACGCTCGCGGCCCTCAACGCCTCCTCGCCCGGACCGACGTCGTCCAATCGTGGCGCGTCGTACGGCTACAACGCCAGCTCCGGCCAGAACGGCCTTGCCATCGACCTCGCGACGACTTCCGGTGAAGTCACACGGGCCCGCCTGGGCTCGAACGCCGAGTTCGCCCGCTCCCCGATCTCGCGCGGCGGCTCCGGCGGTGTGCCGAAGGAGCTCTTTGGTGCTTCGGACGAAGCCCCCGCCACCGACTCGAATCCCGGCGAAGTGAACTCGACCGTGCCGACGACCGCTCAGAACACCGGTGGTGTGTTCGGCCCGGCCGCGCCGGTTTCGCAGGTGCCGCAGAGCGTGGTTCAGGGCACTTCGACTGCTGGCGGCGATACCAGCCCCGGCCCCTCGTCGAACGCGGCGGCGGTTCCCGCCCCCGGTGCCGGCGCGCTGCTCGGCCTCGCGGGCGCGGCACTGCTCCGGCGGAAGCGCTGAGCGCTCGCATCGAACATCAACATGAGAGACGAAGCGGCCTTGGCTTGATGCCTGGCCGCTTTTTTCTTGGCTTTCGGTTTCGGCGTGGGAGTTGCACGGTCCTCGATTGATTCACGCATCCGTCACGCGGCCCTGGGGTGCCGGGGTACACGTCCTCGTGTACCCCGACCTGTGCGACGCTTGCAGCGGGGCACGGCGAAGACGCCGTACCGCGGCAACCAGATCCGGCACCCTGAGATCGATGTGCGGTGCGTATCACGGTGGACCAACGGGGCCGCCGATGCTTGGGGCGGTCTCGGCGGAGGTGTCCAGCACCCGGGCCGCCCATTCACGCAGACGCGCCACACTCTGGAGTTCATCGCTCGTCGACGCCGGGCCGATGCGTTTGCTAATCTGCGCCTCAAGGTTCCCGGCGATGTGGCGGTCAAACCGCGAGAGGTCCCACGCGTAGATTGCCCCGTCGTAGCCACCGCTGAGGACGGTGCGGTTGTCGGGGCAGAACGCCACGGCGTTCATGGGCTGGCTGTCGTGGGTGGCGAGTTTCAAGAGGCCGCGCTGCTCGCCCACGTCCCACAGGCGGACGGTGGCGTCGGTGCTGGCGGAGATGACGTAGCGGTTCGATGGGCTGATGGCGATGCCGGAGATCAGCTGTTGGTGGCCGTTGAGGCTCGCGAGGTAGTTCTGGGTGGTGGGGTTCCAGAGTTGGATTTCGGAGTCCCAGGTGGTGATGGCGGCGAGATCGCCGCGCGGGGCGACGGCGAGGGCCCAGACGGGGACCGTGGTGAGGATGGTCGGGCTCGCTTCGCCGGTGGCGGTGTCCCACGACTGCCAGATGGAGCTGCGCTGGGTGAGTTCGAGGCGAGAGCCGCCCGAGTGAACGCGCATGTAGAGCGGGTCGTGCCCTTGGATGCCCCACATCCTGACCGGCTCGGCGCGCTCGGTGTCGTACTCCACGACCGCCCCGCGAAGGTCGGCGACGTAAAGGCTGCGCCCGTCGGGCGATGACGCGATGGCGATGGCGAAGCGGGAAGAGGCCGGCAGCGAGCAGTAGGGTGTCCCGTCGCGTGAGTCATAGATCGTCGTGGTGCCGCGCTCGTTGATGAAGGCGAAGCGGGAGCCGTCGCCGACGAAGATGGCGGAGGTGCCGTACGCGCCGCCTCCGGAATACCGCTTGATGGGCTTGAGCGAGGGGTACTCACGCAGGATGACGGATCGATCGAAGCCGCACGACAGCACGCGGGCGGCGGTCGCGCTCACCGCGAGCGAGGTGGTGCGGTGGTTGTGACCGGGGAGTCTGCGGGGCCGGATCTGTGACGGGAGATCCCACACGCGGAAGTACGGATCGGCCGATCCCGTGGAAAAGGCGGTGCCATTGGGGTGCCACGCGAGCGTGTAGGTTCCCCTGCGATGGCCGGCGAAGGACGCTTCAAGTTTCCAGTTGTTCCAATCGAGCACGTCCACGCGCCACCATCCCGCGATGGTGAGGCGTGAGCCGTCCTGGTTGAAGTTGATGCGTCCGATGCTGCCGTTGTCGGCCTCCCAGGCGCGGACCTGGGCGCGGACGTTGGCATCCCACACGCGGACGTGGCGGTCGGAGCCGCCGGTGACGACCCAGTTGCCGTCGGGCGACCACGCGACGGCGGCGCCGCCCTGCGAGTGCGCGAAGAAGTTGTCCTGAAGTTCGCCCGTATGGGCGTTCCAGAAGCGGAGTTCGCCGTCGAGCCCGACGGTGGCCAGGACGTTGCCGTCGGGCGAGAAGCAGGCGCCCTGGGCGTCGCCTCGGTGCCCGATGCAGCGCCACACGATGGACCAGTCCGAGGTGTCGTAGACGTTGATGCACCCCGCGACGCCGACGGCGGCGTAGCGGGTGCCGTCGGCGCTGAGCGCGGCGCCGACCACGTTGCCGGGGAACGGCTCCGGGCACGCGGCGACCGTCCAGTCGGCGGTGTTCCACACGTGGATCTGCCCGGACGCATCGGCCATCACGGCTCGATCGCCCGCGGGCAGGAACCAAGCGGTAGCGCGTGGCAGCGGGAGGCCGGAGGCGACGCGCGCGATGGGTGCCATGGTGTGGGCGTCCCACGCCGTCACGTCGCCGTCTTCGCCCGCGGAGAGAATCGTGCGCCCGTCCGGGGACCACGCCAGGGCGCGGACGCTGATGAAATGGGCCTTGACCGCGGCGCGGCAGGGGATGCGGCTGTAGAGCTCCCACAAGGCCCAGTAGGCGTGGGCCGATTCGGGAGAGCGCAGCAGCTCGGGCCACAGCTGATCCTCGGCGAGGGTGAGCGAACCCGACTCGCCGATGAGGCGGCCGCGCTCGATGTTGCTGACGCGGAGGTCGTGGTCGGCGCGGGCGGCACTGGCGTTGGCGCGGGCCCGTTCGACGTTTGCCGAAGCAAGAGCGGCGTTGGCCCGGAGGGTCTCGTCCTTGGCCTGCTGGGCGGAGCGGTCGGCGCGCCAGGCCTGGAATGTCGAATGAATACCCAGCGCCGTCACGCTGATGACAAACGCGGCGATGAGGCCCGAGGCGAGCTTGTGCCGGCGCACCTGCTTCCGCAGCACGTACAGCGCCGAGTCCTGCTTGGCGCTGATGGGTGCGCCTTCGAGGTGGCGACGGAGATCGTCGGCGAGGTCGTCGGCGCTCTGGTAGCGGCGGGACTTGTCCTTCTCCAGGGCGCGGGCCACGATGACGTCGAGGTCGCCGCGGAACTGCTTGCCGTGGGAGACGAGGCGGCGCGGCTCGGTGTCGTGGATGATGCGTGCGGCCTCGGGCAGCGGCTTGGTGCGGACATCGAAGGGGAGTTGCCCCGAGAGCAGTTCGTACAGGATCACGCCCAGCGTGTAGACATCGGAGCGGACGTCAACCTGCTCGGCGTCGCCAGCGGCCTGCTCCGGGCTCATGTACGCCAGCGTGCCGATCAGTTGGCCTGCGCTGGTGTGCATGGAGTGGAAGGTGGCGCGGCGGTCGGGGTCGACGGCGCGGGAGACGCCGAAATCCAGCACTTTCGGGCGGCCCGATGGATCAACGAGGATGTTGCCGGGCTTGAGGTCGCGGTGGATGACGCCGCGCTGGTGGGCGTGGTGGACGGCGTCGCACACCTGCGCGACGAGGCGGCAGCGGTCCTCGATGGAGAGGTTGTTGCGCCGCGCGAAGGAGGAGAGCGACGGGCCGTCGATGTACTCCATCGCGATGTAGGGCTGCGGCCCCTTGCCCATGTCGGCGGCGCCGGCCTCGAAGATGGCCGCGATGCCGGGGTGCTGGAGCATGCCGAGCACCTCGGCCTCGTGCTCGAAGCGGCGCAGGGCGGACGAGCCGTAGACACTGGCGCGGAGAAGTTTGAGCGCGACGGTGCGGCGCGGGCGCTCCTGCTGGGCGAGGTAGACGACACCCATGCCGCCTTGGCCGAGGGTGCCGCGGATGGTGTAATCGCCCACGCGGGTGCCGACGGGGAGGGCGGGCTCGTCGAGGCCGCTCTCGATGGTGGCGAGCCGGCGGACCTCGTCGGGATCAAGGAAGCCCCCCCTTCCGCTCTCGCCCGCGGCGCCGCCGGGCTGGTCCTCTTCGTCCTGATGAAACTCCAGCAGGGAACGGACCTCGGCGAGGAGTTGCTCGTCACCCTGGCAGCGGCCCACGATGAGCGCCTCGCGGGCGTCGCGGGGGGCCGCGATCGCCTCGAGGAAGACAGCCTCGGCGCGTTGGAAGCGATCGGCGCTCATTCGCCCGCGGATTCTCCTGCGGACATTTCCCGGTGGAGCCAGGCACGGGCGAAGGTCCACTCGTTCTTGATGGTGGCGGGCGAGAGGGCCAGCGCGCTCGCGGTTTCCTCGATGCTCAGGCCCGCGAAGTAGCGGAGCATCACCACGTCGTACTTGCGCTTGTCCATCTTCTCGAGTTTCTGCATCGCCTCATCGAGGGCGATGAGGTCGGTGCCGTCGGGGGCGTCGGTCATCGCGGCGGCCTCGCCGAGTTCGACACGCTGGCGGCCCCCGCCGTGCTTGATCCGCTTGCGGTGACGGGCACGCTCAACGAGGATCCGGCGCATGGCGAGCGCGGCAGCGCCGAAGAAGTGCCCACGCCCGTCCCAGCGCGGGCTCTTGCCCTGCGAATCCACCAGCCGCATGTACGCCTCGTGCACAAGTGCCGTGGGCTGGAGCGTCTGGCCCGGAGACTCCTGGTGCATCCGCGCCTGCGCGAGCTTGCGGAGTTCCTCGTACACCAGCGGGAGCAACTGGGCCGCGGCGTTCTCGTCGCCCTGGCCGACAGCCTGAAGCAGCATCGTTACGTCGTGGACGGTGCGCGGCGAGGTGGTGCGGGGTTCTGGGGCGGGGTCAGGGCCGGTGGACGCCATGGCGTTGACTCTAATGGGAGCGGTCGGGTGCGGCGAGAATGTGGCGGGCGTGCTCATGCTGGCCAATGCGCTGTCTGGGCTGGGTGTGGTGAGGGTTTGGCGCGTTCACCCCGGCATGGGGGAGTCACGAGTTGAACGGTGCTTTCGGATCGCGCTTTGGGAATGTGTTTGGCCGGGCCGATGAGAGGTGTCGCATTGCGAGTGATGGGTTGCTTGGTGGGCCTTGTTCCGGGCCCGGGCGACGCCGTGAGCGAGGATGCCGATGCCCGAACCTTCCGCGTCATTCAAGAGAATCCAAGATCACCATGCGACGCTGGCGGGTCGGATGGATGAGGTTTCGCGGGTTTTCTACGCGCGGTTGTTCGCCCAGCACCCGGAAGTTCGGGGTCTGTTCCCTAGCGACATGACGAAACTGACCGGGCACCTCGCGGCGGCAATGTCGCTGATCGTCCGAAACCTGCGGAACTTCGACGCCCTGGAACGCCCGCTGATGGAACTGGGAGCCCAGCATCACGGATTCGGGGCCAAACCGGAGCACTACCCGGTGGTGTGCGTCACGCTTGTGGAGGCCCTGCGCGAGGTCTCCGGGCCGGCGTGGAACGCCCAACTGGAACTCGACTGGACGGAACTGTGGGACCGGGTGGCCCAGCTCATGATCCGGGGTGCCGCGGCCGGGGCAGCGGCACCGGATGGACGGGTGCCTTTG
>CAYZFW010000034.1:0-357 GCA_964477615.1 uncultured Phycisphaeraceae bacterium
CCTCGCCCGCGAGCGGGCGCACCCGCGTCGCCACCTGCCAGAGGAGCTCGGTCCGCAACTGGTCGGCGGGAACGTCGTTCTGCAGCTTGTCCAGGAACGCGTTCGCCGCCGGGCGGATCTCCTTCACGGATTCGACGCGCTCCTGCATCGTCACCGCTTTGGCGGCGAGCAGCTCACGCTTCATCACGAGCTCGTAGGTCAGCGCTTCGGGCTGCGTCGGGTTGGCCTTGAGGTACTCCGCAAGCACCGCCGCCGCGCGTTCGCGGGCCGCGGCCGCGTCGGTCTCGCGCCGGCTGCTGGCCAGCTGGGCCGCGTCCTGAAGGTGCCAGGTGACGATGCCCAGCTTGGCCTCAAAGT
>CAYZFW010000034.1:367-11950 GCA_964477615.1 uncultured Phycisphaeraceae bacterium
CCGTCGACGTACGCGGCGAACGCCGCCTCGAGGTCCTTGAGCGTCTGAGCCTTGTCCTCTTCGGTCAGAGGCTGGTCCGCGGCGACATCCAGCCGCGCAAGCCCGCGGTACCGCAGCAACTTCTGCGTCTCCGGGTCCTCCTTCGGCAGCGTCTTGATCCGCTCCTCCACGTCCGCGAGGAACGCCTTGGCCGCACCGGCGTTCCCGCCGCTGCCCTTCCGGAGATACGCGTCCAATTCTGCCAGGAAGTCACGCTGCGACTTGGGGTCCTTGTTCTGCACGATCGCGATCGTGCGCAGCACCCCCAGGTAGTACTGCGAGTACGCCTGGCGGTACTCCGTCTCGTTCTCGGGCACCCATTTCTCCAGCGCACCGCGCCACTTGTTCAGCCAGTCCACGCGGCTGCGATCGCGGTTCACCGCCTTCGAGTATGACTTCTGCGCGGCGTTGTAGTCCCCCGCCGCCATGAACGCGTCGCCGCGGGTGATGTTCCTCTCGCCGCTCCGCATGAACGTGTACGCGGCGAAGCCGCCCACACCGCCCACCAGCGCCACAATGCCCGTCACCAGCAGCACCACGAAGTTCTTGTTCACTTTGCTCGCAGCCATTGGCCTGTCCTTCTCTTCTTCATGAATCGCCCGGGCTTCGCCGGGACGGGTTGGGTTTCAGTCTTGGGTCTTGCGTCGTCCGTCGTGAGTCGGGGTCTAGTTTGCGGCGGCCTCGGGTTCCTTCGGCGGGTACGTCCCCGCCTCCACCTCCACCCAGTCGGGCACCCGCTGGGCGATCTCCGGCAGCATCGAGTTCAGCATCCGACCAGCCAGCACCCCCAGGTCCTCTTCCGATTCCGCGTCGCTGCTGGTGAACTGCACCTTCAGGTAGTACGCGTAATCGTCCTGCAGCCGGAACGCCAGCAGCCGCACGCCGTTGGCCGATGCCACCACCCCGCCGTTGGCGATGAAGAAGTACCCCGCGTAAAACCGCCGGCCGGTCCGGCTGTCCTTGAACGGCGTCACCGTCATCCGCAGGTTCTCGATGCCCCGAGGCAGGCGCACAAACCGGCCCAGGCTCCAGTTCCGCACCCGGTACACCGTCCCCCGCGTGTGGTCCGCCGTCGGGTCCTTTGAGAGCAGCGACATATCCAGCGGCACCGGCACTTCGCGAGGCGAGCCGTCCATCGCCGTCCCCGCCGCCGTGATGCACCGGTCCGGCACGTGCGGCACCGTGTCGATCATCCCCGTGTAGTACGCCGTGTGCAGCATCACGCCGGGCGGACGCTTGCCCTCCGGCAAGTGCGGCCCGAACTCAACGTACAGCCGCGAGATCGTGTCGCTCGTTCCCAGCTCCTCGATCTCTTCCTTCGAGAGCTCGCGGTCCGTGCCGACCTGCCTCCAGCCCGACTTGTCGTCCGGCCAGCCCTTCACCTCGCTCGGGATGTTGTGCTGCTTGGAGTTCTCGCCCGCGGGCTGGATGGGCAGCTTCGTCAGGTGCGCCCCCAGCGCTTTGACGACAAAGCTCAGCCCCGCCGCGCTCCCAACGAGCAGGGAAATCCCGGCGATGAACGCGGCGGACTTCAGCAGCGGCCTACTCATGATTTCACCCCGCCCACAACGGGCTGCTTCTTGCCCTGCTTGCTCTTCTTCGGAGCCGCCGCAGGCTCATCTTCCGGCACGATCTTCTTTAGCGCCCACATGATCCCCAGGAACAGGAAGAACGACGGCACCAGCAGCACGTTCCCGATGAACGCGTGCGCTTCACCAGTCGCGAAGTTCGGATCCCACAGGCTCATCACCCCCAGGAACGCCACGCGGATGATGTTCATGAACACCGCCGTGGGCACGCCCATGAGGAACAGCGCGATCCGCTGCCACCAGAACCGGCACCCCAGCCACCCGATCGCCGCCGCCAGGGCGATGAACGCGATCACCATCCGCATCCCCGAGCACGCCTGCGCCACGTTCAGCGGCGCCAGTTGCTTCCCCGAGAAATCGTGCGGCGTCAGCACGTTGCCCGCGATGTCCGTCTCGATCCCCACCATGTTCAGTGTCACCCACGCACCCTGGGCCGCGATGTCCTGCAGCCGGTACGTCATCTTGTTCATCACGCTCTCGGAAATCGTGATGCCCATCAGCAGGTACAGCAGCGGGAACACCAGCACGCCGAACACCCGCGGGCCGAAGATCATCAGGCTCAGCCCCGCCAGCGTCAGCACCAGCGCCCCGCCCTGGAACATGTGGTTCGAGAACCCCACGATGAAGAACACGTACATCACCACGCCCAGCAGCGCGACGACCAGCCCGGGCCAGAACGCCGTGCGCTCCCGCGTCATCAGCGTCGCGCGCGACACCCAGAGCGCATACAGACTGATCAGCGGCACCATGTACGCGTGCCCCCAGTCCTGAGGCTTCTGCCACGAGTAACCGCCCAACGGATCGAGGAACTTCCAATCAAGCCCGGGCAGGTGAGGCTGGTACTGCTTCAGCATCCAGCGCCACGCCAGGGCGACAAACGCCGAAGCGAGGATCGCCAGCGGCACCCACACCGCCGGCTTCTTCAACTCCGCCAGAACGTCCACCGGCGCGGCCACCGCCGCCTTGGCCGAAGGCGCACCTCCCCCGCCGACGGGTGATGGGAGCTTGGGGTTGATCGACGCCGTCGTCACGCACGAGTCTCCGTTTGGCTCAATCCGACCTGCGAAGCCATGTCCGAAGCCGCAAACCCGGGGTGAGCCGGGGGGTTGAAGCGGGTAAGCGGGAACCCATTCCATCGGCCCGTCCGAGGCCCCGTCGGAGCGCCGAAACCGGAGAGGTTGCGGCGCGTCCGATAACCCCGCGATCGTGCGGGTGGGCACTCCCGTGATACGAACCGACGACCGCCGGGTTCGGAACCCGACACGACCGCCTCGGCCCGAAACCGGACCGCTCACCATCGAAAGCCGCACCCGATGCCTTGCCCTGGGCCGACTCTCCCGCCGGATTCTAGACGAAAGCGCAGAGCGAGACACCTCGGACGCGGCATATCGCCAATTCGTCCGACTTCGGTCGACGCGCTGGCCCGATCAACTCAACTCAGTTCCCGAACCCACGAGCTCGCGACTCCGGCGGAACGCCGAAAATGTCCGAGCCGAAGTTCCGGTCCGCCAGGAACCCGAACCCGTAGGTGATCCGGAAACCGTTGCGGATGATCGCCAGCGGCGTCGCCCAGAAGTTCGTGCCGAAGTTCACCAGATCGTCGCTCTTGAGAACGATGTCCGGCTGCGTGCCCTCGTAGATGGCACGAAGGTTCAGTCGCACCGTCGCCTGGCGCTTGTCGCCCACACGGCGCGTGATGTCCACGCGCTCGGGCACAGCTACTTCGCTCAGACCGCCTGCGGCCGCAACAAGGCGTTGAATGGTGAGTTGGCCCGCTTGCGGCAAGCCGTACACGCCGACCCGGTTGATGCCCGGTCCCTCCGCGTAAACGAAGCCCTGCTCGGGCCCGGGCACGTTGATGATGTCGCCCGGACGGATCACCAGGTTGTACTGCGCTGCGCCCTGCAGAAGCGGGCCAACCGGAATCTCGATCACACGCTGGGTCAGGATGTCCTCGACACCCGACGACCGCGCGGAAAGGGGGTCACGCGCCTCGGGAAGCCCGGTGCCACCCTCGGGTGCCTTGCGGAACACGCGGACCCACTCGCCGTTGAGGAACACCCACTGCCCGCCGGAAACGCTCGTCCCCGCGTTCGAGGTGAGCTCCTGCGCCGGAGCGGTGTTCACGCTCGCGGCGGTCTCTGCCTCGGGAAGGTCGATCATCGGCTGACCGCCGTCCTGCATCGCCGTCATCGAGGCCGCCTTCATCGGCAGCACGGCGGCGGGTCGGCGGTAGGTCTTGGGCGAGTCGCCCGACAGCGCGCTGTCGAGTGACTCGTGCTCGTTTGACTGGTACGCCGAGGGCTGCACCGCGCCGGGCTTTGGGGCCTCGGGAGCAGGAGTTTCAGGAGCGGGGGCCGCCTCCGGCGCGTCGGTCTTCGGTTCCGCCGTGAGGTCATCAATGACCTTCAAGAGGTCTTCCCCGGCATCGGGAGCCGGCGCAGGCGTGCCCGGCTGCGACGGCGCAGGGGTGTTCGGCCGGGACATCGAGCCGTCGTCGATGGGACGAGCAGGCGCCGTCGGCGACCCGGTCCCCTCAAGCTCATCCGCCAGCGAAACCTGCCGGATGACGTAGATCTTCTTGACAATCGGGTTCACGCCGCCGGCGTCGGTCACGGCCTGCAGCAGGCGGTAGTCAGGCCCGGGGATTCGGAACTGCCCCGGCTTCTCGACCACGCCGAACACCCGGAACGTCGACTCTTCCTGCGAGCCCAGTTCGAGCTGCACCACCGGCCGGTCAAGCAGCCGTGCCTCGACCATCGCCCGCTCGATCGCCGCCTGGATCCGCGGCCCGGTCAGCCCCGCCGCTTTGATGCGCGGGAGCATCGGCAGGTCAATAAAGCCCACCGCGTCAACCACGCGCGTGAACTCGCCCATCTGTCCCGCTTCGGGGAAATCCAGAATCGTGATCTTCAGAGCGTCGCCGGGCTTCAGGCGGATCTCGTTCGCGACAGGCATCAGGTCGTCGCGCGTCACCTGGGTGATCTCGACGAAGTCCCCCGTGTCGTTTTCGATCACGTCGATCCGCTCAAGCACCGGCACAATCGTCGGCGTGTCTTCCCAGCGTCCCACCACCGACGGGTTCCACAGCCAAGAGTCCGTCTCGGTGCAACCCCCGGAAACAAAGGCGAGCAGGGCACCCAGCCCGAGCGTTCCCGCGGCGAGCGACAGCCGACGCGCCGTCATCACGGTCGTGCGGGCGTTCAAGCGGCGGTTATCGGACTGCGGCATCCGGTGACTCACTTCCGTCTCCTCGCTCCCGATCGCCGGATTCACCGGCCGCGGCAGCGTCTTTGGGCTATCTCGACCTCTCGGAAAGGCGGGCAGACTCGCCCGGTCCCTTGCGGAGGGCACACTAACATCCTCGAAACCACTGTCAATCGGGCCAACCGCCGGGCGGGCGGGAGCGCGTGAACACCCCGGATTGGCGGGGTGCTAGGGGGTGTATTCTCGGCCTTCGGTTCTATCGGGCGTGACAAAGGCGGGGTTGAGCCCAACTCGGTCGGGCGGCGGGAAATCACAAGGGTCGGGGGAGTGGATTGACCAGTCGGAGCGGCGGTCCGCTTGGCGAGCGCAAGTTCGGCGCGAAGCCGACCCTGTACGGGTGCTATGGAAACGTCCCAGGAACCGTCCCGGTTCGGTCGATTGGCGACCGCCACCCCGCCCGCGTACCCTCCTCCCCCCACTTTTTCCGGCTTGTCCACACCCTAGAGAAGACGATGACCACAACGCCCACCACCACCCGACGGACCCCGATCGTCGTTGGGAACTGGAAAATGACCCAGGACCGCGCCTCCGCCGTGGGGCTGGCCACCGCCGTGCATCAGGCGTGGGGCAACGGCGAGGTCGTCGGCGGCGGAGTCGAAGTCGGGGTCTGCCCGGCTTTTGTCCACCTCGACGCGGTCGGAACGGCGCTGCGGCAGATGAACTCGACCGTCATTCTGGGTGCTCAGGACGTGTGGACCGAGCCCAACGGGGCGTTCACCGGCGAAGTTTCCCTGACGATGCTCATCGATCTCGGGGTGAAACTGGTGCTCTGCGGGCACTCCGAACGCCGGCACGTCATCGGGGAAACCGACGAACTGGTGGGCAGAAAGGCCTCGGCGGTGCTGAACGCCGGGCTTCGCTGCATCCTGTGCGTGGGGGAAAAACTCGAAGAGCGCGAAGCGGGGCAGACCGACCGCGTGAACGAGCGCCAGGTCCGGGCCGGGCTGGCGAACGTCAAGCCCGACCAGTTGGACCGGGTGGTGATCGCGTACGAGCCGGTGTGGGCCATCGGCACGGGCCGAAACGCCACGCCGCAGGACGCCCAGGCGGCCCATGTGAAGATCCGCGCCGTCATCGCGGACATGTTCGGCCCCGCGGCCGCGGCGAAGATGCAGATCCAATACGGCGGCTCGATGAAACCCGACAACGCCCGCGCCCTCATCGACCAGCCCGACATCGACGGCGGCCTTATTGGTGGCGCCGCCCTCAAGGCCGACACCTTCCTGCCCATCGTGCTGGCGGGGGTGGGGTCACGCTGATTCTGGTGGGGCAGGCTTCCAGCCTGCCTTTCACCAAAGGGCAGGCTGGAAGCCTGCCCCACCGATTTCAGTTCCCGCCTATCATTTTGGCCCACAACCGGGGATCGTCACTGGCGGCCCGTTGACGAGCGTTCGCACTCTGGAAAGGTCTGCATGCCCCTCCTCGCCTTCGAAGTCTCGCAGTGGTTGATCGGCCTCATGGTCGTCTTCTTCCTCTTCATCAGCCTGTGCATGATGCTCATCGTGCTCATCCAGCGCCCCCAGGGCGGCGGGATCGCCGGAGCGTTTGGCGGGGGCGGTGCGGAAGGCGCAGGCCAGACCGCCTTCGGCGCCAAGACCGGCGACGTGCTCACCACCGTGACCATCGGCATCTTTGTCGTGTTCATCGGCTCCGCCATCGCGCTCAACTACCTCGTCCGTCCGCCCAAGGCGATCGACGAAACTACGATCGGTGCCCCCGCCGGCGCCCCCGGAGCCGCCCCCGGAACTGCAGAAACCACGCCCGCCACCACCGCCCCGGCCGCGACCACGCCCGCCAACCCCGCTGGCACCGCCGCGGCCCCCGCCAGCCCGGCCCAGCCCGGCGCTCAGCCCGACGCCGACGGCAAGTTCCGCACCGACACGCCCTCGGGTTCGATCGAGAGCGTTGTTCCGATCGAGGTGATCCCCGCGGGTCAGCCGCTCCCCGCTGGCACCAATCCGGCCCCCGCCCCCGGAAGCACCACCCCGCCGCCGCAGAATCCGACGCCGACCACGCCGCCCGCGACCGATCCCGGCGCGACACCCCCGAAGCCGCAGTGACACGGATTCAGACACGCGGCACAGCGGGTGTGCGAGCGGCTTGCCACTCGCTTACGCTCGCGGCCGCGTTGTCCACAGCGGCTTGGTGACCGCCACGCTCTCATCAAAGAAATGGAATCCCCGCGCGCATGATCCGCAGCATGACAGGGTTCGGCGAGGCGAGTGCCACCGTTGAGGGGGCGCACTATTTCCTTGAGGTCCGCAGCCTCAACAACAAGTACTTCAAGTCCACCATCCGCCTCCCCGAGGAGTTCCAGGGGCTCGAGGCCGAACTCGAAGCCGAGCTCCGCCGCCGCCTCACGCGCGGCACCATCACCCTCGTCGGACGCTGCTCCGACGCGTCGGGCTCCGCGGCGTACACCATCAACCACCAGGCACTCTCGAGCTACGTGGAGCAGGTGAAGAGAGTGCCACAGGCAAACGACGCCGGCGGTGGTGGACTTCGCATCGATCTCGCCGCCCTGCTGGGCCTGCCCGGCGTGCTCCAGCCGCCCGCCGATGAGGAACAGCGCCTCCACCGCGCCCGCGACGCCTTCGCCAAACTGCTGGAACAGGCCATCGGCCGGCTCATCGACATGCGGGCCCTCGAAGGCCGCACGCTGGTCGCCGATCTGATGACCCACCACGCGCTGATCGTGGACCGCCTCGCGAAGATCGCCGAGCGCGCGCCGGCGGTGGTTGATGATTATCAGAAGCGCCTGCAGCAGCGGATTGAGACGCTGCTCGATTCCGCCCGCGTGAAGGTCGAGCCGGCGGAACTGCTGAAGGAAGTGGCCATCTTCGCTGAGCGCTCCGACATCGCCGAGGAGATCGCCCGCCTCAGCGCCCACATGGACCAGTTCAGGGACCTCCTCAACGGCAACGACCCCAGGCCCGTGGGGCGCACGCTCGACTTCCTTGCCCAAGAGATGCTCCGCGAGGCGAACACCATCGCGAGCAAGTCGGGCGATGCGCTGATCTCACGCAATATTGTCGAGATCAAGGGCGCCATCGACCGCATCAAGGAGCAGGTGCAGAACGCCGAGTGATCTGGGCGGCGGATTCACCGCGGAGGCGCGGAGAGCGCGGAGAGATGTTTCTGAGGGTGTAGGGGATAGGGTGTAGGGTGTGGCGGATGGGGGTTCGGGATTCGGGGTTCGGGGTGCGAACCCCGGTCGTCGCGAGTCCGCAATCCGATTTGCTGTTCTGATTCTTTGCTGCTCTGCTGCTCTGCTGCTTCCTGATTTGAGCTTTGCCATTTGAGCTTTGCGATTTCCCCCCATCCCGACCCCACCGAACTCGCCCGTGTGCTTTCGCACTACGACACGGGCGTGGTGCGCCGCATCGAGCCCATCCGACGTGGCGCTGGCGGCGGGGTGAAGTGGGCCGTCGCCTGCGAGAAGGGCCCGTTGCTGCTCAAGCGCCGCCCCCACGGCGTTGACGAGCCGCTGCTTGCGCTCATCCAGCTTGTTCAGAGCGAGGCTTCGCGCCACGGATTCCCTGTCCCCGAGGCCGTCCCGGTGAGGGCCGGTTCGGCGCTCCTGAAACTCGACGGCCGGATCTACGAGATGCACCGCTTCGTGGCGTCGAAGGGGTTCGATCAATCCAACGAGGCGTGCCGCGGCGCGGGGGCGATGCTCGCGCGGCTGCACGCGGTGATGGCGAAGATGGTCACGCCTCCGACGCCGCCCGGCCAGGGCCCGGCTTCGCCCTCACGCGGGTACCACCGACTGCTGCGGGTGCAGACCGAGCTCGTCGCCGCGGGCGACCGGCTGCGCGGCGACGCTCGCAAGATCACCCGCCACCTGGGCGAGCTGTACACCCTCGCGGGCGAGCGCGCCGCCGCCGCGGGCGTCGAGCAGTGGCCCGTGCAACTGACCCACGGCGACTGGCATCCCGGCAACCTGCTGTTCGACGGCCCGCGGATCGTCGGCGTCATCGATTTCGACGCGGTGCGTCCCGCGCCGCGCGCGATGGACGCCGCGTACGGGGCGCTGCAGTTCAGCCTCGTCCGCAGCGACGCGCGGCCCGGCGACTGGCCCGCCCACGCGGACACCGAGCGGATGAGGGCTTTCCTTCAGGGGTACGACACCGATGCGCCGTCGATGCTGTCGCGCGAAGAGGGGGCAGCGCTCGCGTGGCTGATGATCGAGGCGCTCATCGCCGAGGCCACCGGCCCGCTGGCCGCGGCGGGCGAGTTCGGCGGGGTCGACGGGCTGAGCATGCTCACGATGATCGAGAAGAAGTCAACGTGGCTGCGCGACCATCAGACCGAGATCGCGGCGCTGTTCAGGAACGAAGCGCCCCGGATCGGGCCCTAGTCAATCTCGCCGAGAATCCGAAGCAGCTCTTCCACAACGCCGTGGGCTTCAAGATGCACTCGTCGCGCGCCGCCTTCCTGAACACTGGCCATCGGGACAGCGGAAACTGAGATGTCAGCGAGACGAGCACCGGTCCGGCGCGCCCACATGATGGTCTCGCTCATCGGGGATTCCGACTCCGAGGCCACCGAGAAGACGACCTGAACCAGAGACGCGAGCGCCCGCGCGCCAGCACCGACGCGGACTTCCATAGCGACCGTCGTATCCATCGAGGGAGCCGCGAAAAGCACGCCGTGGCGGTCCTCATCACGAGACAGCGGTTCGGGCATCAGGTGATCCAGGATCAACGACGCGGCCGCGCCGGATTCCAGTGTGGGATCGACAACGGCGACCACGCCCTCAGCGCCCTCCACATCGCGCAGGTCGTCCGGCCGCATCAGCGCACGAAGGTTTGAGATCGCGAGCCCGAACACGTCTTCAAACTCCAGCCCCCACGCGTCGAGTGACCTTGTGGTCACATACGTTGCAGTCTGCCCCGCCCCGACGGCGACGGCGCTGATCAGCTCGGGAACCGGCGGCGGCCCCGCGGCGACCACCGAGGTGCCGCCAGACGTTGCGGCGAAGGCCGGTCGGCGGCACATCGCCCTCGAAGGACCGTCCAGAACCCGCTCGTGCAACACGCGCGGCCTGAGCCAGGGCCTCACAGCGCCCAGGTTCAGCGCGAGATCGTCCGGCAGCGGGAACCCGAGCCTGGCCCCAAGATAGATGGCCATCCCGTCCGACGGCGTGTTCGCAGGCGTGTTGTGGAGAATCTCCAGGTGCTCCGCTGTGTTGAGGTCCCCCTCAACCCCACGCCGCGTGAACGACAGCACTACACCTTTCCACCGCCCGGGTCGGGCGTCGAGCCGGAGCAGCGCACGCTCGAAGACCTCTTCGACGTCTCGTGGGAGCCGCGGGGCTTTTCGGAATCGCTCGAACATCTCGGCTGGCGTGATCGATAAGCACACGTGTCGGCGGCAAGGCCCCAACGTTCCGACTCAAGTGCAGGCCGGAGACACGGGCGGACCGGGGTGAACAAGCATACAACGGAGCATTGGCGGATGGCCTCGCATGGTCGAGCCGGCGCACCGCGGTGCAAACATCTCGCGCAGCGGTGCCGACGACGAAAGCGGCCAGCTGGAAGAAAGCGCACGCGATCTCGACCGCCTGCGGCACTCGCCGGAACTGCGGGTCAATCGCTCACGACCGGCTCCCCTCGCTCGCCTTGTCCACCCGCCAGTACGGATCGGCGATCAGCGGTGCGACGAGCCCCGTCCAGCCCGTCTGGTGCGAGGCGCCCAGGCCCCGCCCTGTGTCGCCGTGGAAGTACTCGTGGAACAGGACGAGGTCTTTCCAGTTGGGATCGTTGGCGTAGAGGAGCTCGTTGCCGTGGCAGGGGCGCATGCCGGTGACGGGGTTGGCGAGGAAGATCGAGACCAGCCGCTCGCGGAGTTCATCGGCGACCTTGTCCAGCGTCACCATGCGCTTGGAGCCGGTGGGGCACTCGATGGTGAAGCTCTCGCCGTAGAAGCGGTGGTAGCGCTCGAGCGCCTCGACCAGCAGGTAGTTGAGGGGGAACCAGATGGGCCCGCGCCAGTTCGAGTTGCCGCCGAAGAGCCAGGTGTCGCTCTCGCCCGGCGTGTAGGCGACGCGGTGTTCGTTGTCCCCGTCCTTGAACACATAGGGGTGATCGAGGTGGAAGCGGCTGACGGAGCGCACGCCGTGCTTTGAGAAGAACTCGGTCTCGTCGAGCACATAGCGCAGGACCTTGCGGAGGCGCTCGCGGTTGGTGAGTGCGAGCAGGCGGCGTGGCTTGCCGCGGTGGGCCCGCTCTTTGTACCCGGTGTAGTCGCCCAGTTCGGGGCGGTGCTTGAGGAACCAATCGGCCCGCTTCGCGAACGCCGGGAGCGCGTCAATGGTTTCTTCCTCAATCGTCTCCACGGCCATGATGGGCATGATGCCCACCAGCGAGCGCACCCGCAGCGGGATCGATTGCCCGTGGACGCGCAGCTGGTCGTAGTAGAAGCCGTCGGCATCGTCCCACAAGCCGCTGCCGTTGAAGGTGTTGATCGCGTCGGCGATGTGGATGAAATGCTCGAAGAACTTGGAGGCGATGTCCTCGTAGGCGGGGCGGGTCTTGGCGAGTTCGAGGGCCATCGCCAGCATGGTGCCGCAGTAGAAGGCCATCCACGCCGTGCCGTCGGCCTGCTCGAGGTGCCCGCCGGTGGGCAGCGGGGCCGAGCGGTCGAAGACGCCGATGTTGTCGAGGCCGAGGAAGCCGCCGGCGAA
>CAYZFW010000035.1:0-11898 GCA_964477615.1 uncultured Phycisphaeraceae bacterium
GGGCTCACCGCAGACTCCTCACGGCGAGTTCGAGCGTTTCATGGCTCTCGAGCGCGAGACTCAGGCGCGTCAGGCGGAGGATGGCCGCGACCGTGTCGTCGGGCTTGACGAGGCGGAGCTGGCCACCCGCGTGGCCGAGGCGTTCCTGCAGTCGGAGCATCGCCTCGAGGGCCTTGGAGTCGACAAACTCAAGGTTGCTGCAGTCGAGCACCATGCTTCTGGCGCCGCGAGACTCCCGTTCGGCGGTGATGCGCGAGAACGACTCGACGTCGTCGTGTGTGAACTCGCCCGACAGCGTCAGCACGCTCAGGCTCTCGTGGTCCTGGAAGGAGATCTTCACGCGGCCTCCCTTCGCTCGGCCGATGCGGTGGCGGGCACAGCGGCGGGCTGGGGGGCCGGCACCGGGGCGACCGGCGGCGCGGGCGGCGGTGTCAGGCCCTGACGTCCGAACCGATCGTCGCCCGCGAGCGCCTGCTGGTGGTGGCGTGCCACCATCTCGTCATACTCACGCAGGTCGATCTTCAGGAACGCCTCTGCAAGAGCGGGGTCAAACTGCGTGCCCGCGCCCTTGCGGACTTCGTCCAGCACCTTCTCGCGGTTCATCGCGGCGCGGTAGGTGCGGTTGCTGCTCATGGCATCGAAGGCGTCGACCAACCCGATGATGCGGGCCATGAGGGGGATCTCTTCGCCCTTCTTCTGGTGCGGATAGCCGCGACCGTCGTAGCGCTCGTGGTGGTAGAGCACGCCGGGCAGCACGTCGTCCATCAGCTTGATGTCGTGGAGAATCTGGTGCCCGATCTCCGGGTGCTTCTTGATCAGGGCAAACTCTTCGTCGGTGAGTCGGCCGGGCTTGCAGAGCACCGCTTCGGGGACGCCGATCTTGCCGACGTCGTGGACGAGGCCCGCGATGTGGATGCGCTCGCACACGTCCTTGGACAGCCCCACTTCCGCGGCGAGGCGCGATGCGAGGTATGCGACACGCTCCGAGTGACCGCAGGTGTACGGGTCCTTCGCGTCGATCGACGTGGTGAGCGCTTCGAGGGTGCCCAGGAACATCAACTGCTGGTCTTCGTACAGCCCGGCGTTCTCCAGCAGGACGCCGAGCGATCCCGCGGCGGCGCCGAGCATCTTCTGGTCGCTGCTGGATGCGAGCTTGTCCTCGCCCTGCTTGGCGCCCGCGAAGATCGCGCCGACGACCACGCCGTGGTTGACCACCGGGTTCACGAGCAACTGAGTGCCGCCCGCGAGCAGCGGGCCCGCGTCGTCGCTCTCGAGAATCGCCTTGTCCGAGCCTTCGAGCGCCCTGATGATCCGCCCGGCGTGTTCGCGGAGTTCGCAGGCCGAGCACGGCGATTCGCCGCTGACCACCAGTTCATCGCGGAGCGAGCGCGCGGCCTCGCAATCCGCGAGGAAGTAAGCGGCCACCCAGCCGAAGTTCAGAACCGCGTGCAGCTCTTCGCACGCCAGGCGGACAAACCGCACCGGGGCCTCGAGCTCGTTCATCGACTGCCCGAGGCGGTACAGCAGGTTGATCTCTTCGTAGCTCTCGGCGAGTTGGCGCGAGAAAGTCGCGAGGTCGCGCTGAGAGTCCCCCTGAGACAGGAGGTCGGTGTGCATCCACGAGAGCATCGTGGCCATGCCCGATGCCGCCGGCTCGTCGAAGCGGGCCAGGCTCTCCATCGCTTTGCGACTCGCCTTTGCGTCGAGCGAGCACGACTGGCACGCCAGCATGAACTGCTCTGCGTCCAAGGCCTTGGGGCCCAGCAGGAGCGCGGCGGTGATGGCGCGGCGCCGACGGCGGTGGCTCTCGACTAGCGGCACCAGCGTGAACCCCGGGAATACGGCGGCGGGCTTCTCCTGGTCCGCCTCGGTCCAGATGCGGATCTGCTTCTCGACCAGACGCTCGATGGTCGGTGAACGCAGCCACTGCCCCGCCGTGCCCTGTTCGGAGGGCGCGGCGAGGATGTGCCCCTGGGCGCTGTAGCGCCACGTCGGCACGCCGAGTTCGCGGCAGCGATCTCGCAGCGTGACGTGCGTGGGCCGGGACGCGGGTTGGACCTGCATCTGCGTCACGCGGCGATGGCCTCCGGTGTGTTCCCGGTGCCCCCGATGGCGGGCAGTTCACCCAGGGCGGAGCGGGCCTTCTCGAGCACGTCGCGCGGGCTGAAGGGCTTGCTCAGCACCGCCTTGATGTTTGTCTGACCCAGCTCGTTCTGGTCGAGGGCGTAGCCGCGGGCGGTGAGCATGAGGACCGGTGTCGCCGACATCTCGGGCGTGCGACGGAGTTTCTTGCTGAGTTCGAGCCCGCTCATGTACGGCATCTGCAGATCGGTAATGACCAGGTCGGGGTTTTCCGCCGTGGCGACTTCGAAGGCCTCCTCGCCGTCGCTGGCGGTGACGACACGGTAGCCCGCATTGGTGAGCTTCAGCGCCACCACGTGGGTGATGTGCGCCTCGTCGTCGACCACGAGGATGAGTTTCGGTTCGCTGGCCATATCAGTTGTTCCCCCGGTATTCGTACGGAATGGTGAACCAGAACTTCGAGCCCATGCCGACCTGGCTGGTAACGCCGACGCGCCCGCCGTGAACGGTCTCGACGATGTGCTTCACCAGGTTGAGTCCCAGGCCGGTGCCCTTGGCGACGCGCTTGTAGTTCTCGATGCGATAGAACTTGTCGAAGATCTTGTCGATGGCGTCGGGCGGGATGCCCAGGCCGGTATCAGCGATGGTGACGAGCACGCTGCGCGTGGTGTCGTCGTTCTCGACGCCCACGGTGACGCGCCCGCCCGCGGGCGTGTACTTGATGGCGTTGCTGACGAGATTCATGATGACCTGATACACGAGGTCGCGGTCGGCCTCGGCGGTGTAGATCAACGGGCCGGCCTTTGCCGTCAGAGCGATGTCCTTCTCCTTCGCCGGTGCCTGCATGGTCTCGATGACCTCGGCGACCGCCTTCGAGAAGTCCACCTCGGTCCGCTCGACGCTGACGATCCCCGCCTCGATGCGCGAGATGTTCAGCATGTTGTCGATCATGCGGCTGAGGCGCTCCGCCTCGCCCTTGATGATCTTGTAGAACTCCTGGCGGCCCGCCTCGTCCGGGGCCTCGGAATCCAGCAGCATCTCGGTGTAGGCGTTGATCGCGGAGATCGGCGTGCGCAGCTCGTGCGAGGCCTGCGAGACGAAGTCGGACTTCATCTGGCTGATCTCTTTCTCTCGGGTGATGTCGCGGAGGATCGTCACCACGCCGCCGACACCGGGCTCGTTGGAAGAGGCAGCGCCACCGTGCCCCGGCAGGGCCGAGAGGGTGACGTCGAAGCAGGGCTGCGGCCCGGGCTTGTCGGCCGCTGCGCCGGGCTCGGGCAGGCGGTGCTCGACGTGACGTTCCTTGTTGGGCACACCGGAGGAACGGACTTCCTTGATCATCTGCCGCAGCGGCGCATCGCCGACCACCTGGTCCACGGGCTTGTGCATCGCCTCATCGAGGCGGAAGCCCAGAAGCCGGGCGGCGGGCTCGTTCGCCAGCGTGATCTCGTTGAACGCGTCGGTCACGATCACGGCGTCGCGGAGGCTGTGCAGGATGCCCTCAGCATGGTCACGCTCGGCCTCGGCCACGCGGTGGCGGATCTCCACTTCCTTGAGCTTGACTTTGAGTTCATCGTGGCGGGTGCGCCACGCATCGGCGACCGTCGATGCCACACGGGCAACGGGCGCGAGCCACCAGGAGGTCGAGCCGGAGCCGGACACACCGTCGCGCTGCGGGCCGAGCGTCTCGCGGAGTCGTGCGACTTCGCGCCGGGCCATCGGCAAGGTCGAGAATGCGCCGACGGTACAGAGAAGGAACCCGAGGCCGGAACCGGCCGCGGCGCGGATGACCGCGGTCTGCGTGGCGAGCAGGGTCTCGGCGGCGAAGACGCCCGCGCCGTAGCACAGACCCGTCCCCGCGAGCACGGTCAACAGGATGGTGGCGCTCCCGCCTCGCATCTTCACTTCACTCCGGAAAGAGAATCGGACTTCGACACTTCCGAATCAGTTGCCTTCGCCGCCGGGGGCGTCGGCGACGACGCCGAACTGACCCGCCAGGGCCTGTGCCCGCTCGTTCTCGGGGCTGATCGCCAGCGCCCGACCCGCGGCGGCGCGGGCTTCATCGGCCTTCCCCATCTGCTGGTACACAAGAGCGAGCACCAGAGCGGGGGTGGGATCATCGGCGGTGCGCTGGGCCGACTTCTCCAGCATCGCAGCGGCGGGGCCGAGTTTGCCGATCCGGCGCTGGTACAGCCCGAGCAGCAGATAACCCTCGTGACGGCGCGGCGCCAGGGCCGTCACCTTGTTGCCCGCCTCGCGGAGACGGAAGTCGTCTTCGAGGATGAGCGCGATGTTGCCAAGCTGCACCCACACGTCCGGATCGGATGCGCCGGGGCCGGAGGCGAGCTCCTGCAGGATGATCCGGGCGTCGACGGGGCGTTCGGTCTCGAGCAGGCAGCGCGAGCGCATCAGCCGCAGGTCGCGCCGCTCGTCGGCCTTGACGGTCGAGAGAATGCGCTGGAGATTCGCCTCGGCGTCGGCGTACTGGCCCGCTTCCACCTGGGCGCGGGCGAGATCTTCGAGGATTGCCTTATCGCCCGGGGCGAGTACGCTCGCCTCGCGGAAGTAGCGGACGGCGTCGATGTGGTTCGACTGCATCAGCGCGATATGACCCAGCGTCTGACGGGCACCGGCGCTCTGCGTAAACCGAGGCAGCGATGAGTCCGCCGGGGGCTCAAGCAGTTCCCGCGCCTCGTCGAACCGTTCAAGGTGCATAAGCACCTCGGCCGCGGCGACGGTGTATTGAGGGTTCGAGCGGTCCAGACCGGCCGCGGTCTTGTAGTCCGCGAGTGCGGCCTCGGGCTTCTCCATGCGCTCGAGCACCACGGCGCGGAAGTACGGCGGCTCGGGGTTCTTCTCGTCGAGCTCGATGGCCTTGGTCAGGCTCTCGGCAGCGGGCTCGAGCCGGCCGAGCTCCAGCAGGATTCGCCCGCGGAGCAGGTGGCTCTTGCACACATTTGCGTTGAGAGCGAGCGAGGTATCGATGGTCTCGAGCGCGCGGTGCAGGTCACCCGACTGGTATTGCTGGTTGGCCATGTCCCACTGGGTGCCGGCCTTCACCAGGTCCATGCGCGCGGTGGCTTCCTTCTTGAACTTTGTCGTGTAGGCGCCATTCCCGGCGCAGCCGCTGAGCAGGCTGAGGCCGAGAACCGACAGGGCGAGGGCCGTGCTACGGCTGGGGCTGGATTTCATGGGTGTCCTGCTCTTTCTCTCTTGGATTCAGGGACGCCGCGGCCCGGCTCGCGAACCGGCGGCGGAGGATGCGGGATGACGCGCGCTGGGCGTGCTGCTCTGATCACTGAGGCTGAGACTGGGGCTGCGAAGGCTCCAGCGGCGAGGGGTTGAACTCAGCGCCGGTGCTCTGCTCGGTCGAGGAGTTGATGTCGTTCACCGGCAGGCCCTGGTCGGCATTGGGGTCGTCGAACGACGCCGTCTGCACGCCCGTCGGGCTGGTCGCGCGGTACCAGGCCATGAAGTTGGCGTAGAGGGCGAAGCCGGAGAACGTGCCGCGGTTGATGAACGGCGTGGTGCTCGCGGTCTGCTCGGCGGGCTGGTAGGTCTGCACGACGGCGGGCTGCTCGGACGAGGCCGGGATGATCGTGACGCCCGGCACGGGTTCGATGGCCGACGGCTGCGTGGACGAGGCAACGACGGGCTGGGAGTCACTCGGAGTGCTCGTCGTGGTGACAACCTGCGACGACCCCTCCGTCGACGACGCGCTCGTGCTGCTGATCGACTCAGGGTTCTTCAGCATCTCGGCGAGGGTGCCAAAGAGGTTGGTCGCCTGCGGCTGGGTGCCGCTGGCACTCGCGTTCGCCTCGGTGACGGCCGACGCGGTCGCCGAAGACTCCGCAGCGAGAGGGATCCCGCTGATCTGGCTGGCGGTGGGATGGGGGCCGTAGGAGGTGTTGAACGACACGGGGCTATTGGCCTTGGCGGGGGCGGCGATGGGGCCTTCGCCGTCGATCACGCGCTCGAGGATGCTGCCGGTGGGCCACAGGTCGCGCCCGTTCTGGAGACGCTCCTTCATGCGGATCGCATCGGGCTGCACGGGGTTGAGTTCGATCGAGCGGCGGAGCTTCCACATCGCCTCGTCGGTCTTGCCCTCGGCGGCAAGGCGCTCGGCCTCAAGATTGAGCTGGGCCGTCTGGCGCTCACGCGAGAAGGGCAGGAGGCCCTGGCGGCTGCCGGTGCGGACGCTCTCGGCGTACGCCACGGAACGCTCGCCCTGCTCGGCGAGGATCTTGTCCTGCACCACCGTGGGCTTGATCATGAAGATGATCTCGGCGCGGTCGGTCGAATCGTCGTGCCCCTGGAACGCCAGCCCCAGCAGCGGGATATCACCCAGCACCGGCACCTGCGAGCGGTTGAGCTTGGTCGTCTCCTTGAACAACCCGCCCAGCACCACCGTCGAGCCGTTGGGCACGATCACGTTGGTGGTGATTTCCTGCGTGATCTCGTCGGGGATGGTCACGGCTGACCCCGTCGCATCCGTCGCCGTCCGAATGACGCCCTCGGACACCCGCGGCTTCAGCTCCATGCGCACCATGCCGTCGTTCGAGACGAACGGTCGGAACGCCAGCTGCGTGCCGGTGTCGAGGAACTCGACGGTCTGCGTGGTCGAGGTCTCGGTCGCGGTGGTGTTCAGATAACCCAGCTTGCGACCCACCAGCACCTTGGCGGGCTGGCGGTTGAGGGCCAGAATCTTCGGGTTCGACAGGATGCTCACGTTGCCGACCTCGTCCAGCGCGCGGATGAACACCCCCACCTGGTCGGCGAGGATCGCCGCCTTGATCGTTCCGGGCCCGGCGAAGTTACCCGCCGTCGACGTCACACCCGTGCCCTCGTTGTCGGTGGGGCCGAACCCGTTCGATGCGGTTTGCGCCAGCGATCCGGGAACCCCTAGCGGCCCGCCCCCACCCAGGAAATCCAGGAAGTTCACGTCGTGCAACACCGAAAAATCGACGCCGAACGCGTTGGCCTCGTTCAGCGAGGTCTGCAGAATGGTCGCCTCGACCAGCACCTGCGCGGGCTTGGTGTCGATCTGTTTCAGCAGTTCCTCCACCTCGGCGATGTGGTCCTCGTAGTCGAAGACGATCAGCATCGCGCAGAGCGCGTACTGCTCGTCGCCAATCGGATTGTCCTTGGGCATCGTGAACGGTCCCACGTCTCCGTTGGTCTTGATCTGACCGGCGTCCGACAGCAGCGGCGTCACAAACTCCGCCGCGTCGTTGGCGTTGAGGTAGTTCAGGCGGATGACCTTGGTGACGATCTTTCGCTCCGCCGCCTCGATCTGCGCGATCTCCTCCAGCGTGTGCACATAGATGAAGTTGCCTTTCTCGATGTACCCGTACCCGTTGACGTGCAGCACCGAGTCCAGCGCCTCGTAGAAGGTCACCCCGTACAGGTTGGCTGTGACAGACGCGGACACGTCCTTGCTCGCGATGATGTTCTTGCGGCTCTGCAGGCTGAGCATCTGCAGGACGTTGGCGAGGTCCTCGTCCTGGACGAAGATGTCGACGGTCATGTAGTCCGAGACCTTCACGCCGGCCTCCGCCGAGCCTTCGCGCGGCTCGCCGTTCTCATCGGTGGCGGGCTTGGCCGTCTTGCTGGACTTGGAGGCAGGATCGGCACCCGCGGTACCGGAGGTCAGCGCCGTCGCGGCGCCCACGAGGTCCGACAGCGAAGTGCCGCCGGTCACCAGCGGCTTGTTCGCGTTGGACTTCCCGGCGGTCGAAGCGGGAGCGGCGGGTTTCTTCGCGCCGCTGTTGCTGTACGTCTTCCCGCCGGAGCTCTTGGCGGCGCCGGTGGACGGCGTGCCGGTGGTCGGGGTGGTCGTCTGCGCCCAGGCCTGCCCCGCCGCGAGCGACAGCGCAATCGCGGTGATGCCGGTCGCCATGGTCGTGTTCATCCGATTGGCCTCGTGACGCATCGAACTTCTCCTGATCGTGTCTGGTGGCCCCAGGACGAGCGCCCCGGGGCTGATGTGTGCGTTGGTGTCGCCGACGATCCGATCCGCGGTGATCCGGGCGTTAGCGCTGATCGGGCACGGCCCGCAGCACTTCGATCCGGACACCCTCTTTCTCCAGGACCACGCCGCTCGAAAGCACCTCGACAAGCGTGAACCCGACGATCTCCTGTCCCGGCGTCAGCACGTACGACTTGCGGTCGGACGCCGTCTCGATTACCGCTGTGGGGCTGGTCCCCAGCAGCGTGCTCCGGAGCCGCAGCCCCGAGGCCTCTTTCTCGACGCGTGCGACCAGTTCAGCCTCGAGCCGGCGCGCCGCTTCCTCTGGGGTTTCGGCGATTACCGGGGCCGACTTTGCCGCAACATTTGGCTGTCCCTTGCCTGTTTCCTTGGGAAGAGGCTCGGGGAAGATGGATTGGTCGATCTCGAACACATTCCGCAGGGTTTGGGGAGCGGCGGGCAGGACGATGATGTCCCCGCGGCTCCTTTCGACCACCGCCGCCGCCGCAGACGCGCCGGCTTTGACGGCCTCGCTGGACGACGAGGCGAGCGAATCCACTTTCGAGGATGCCGCAGCTTTCTTGGGGCCGCCGGTGACGAGGAGAGCTCGGACGCCGACGATGACCAGCACGCCCGCGAGCGCACACAGAATGCCGGCACGCTTGGGGTCGTCCTGCATCAGGATCTTCAGTTCATGGAGCTTGCGCATCATGGTGTCGTCCCCTTCCCGGGTCTCGTGCCCTGCTTGGCCGCCGCGGCGGGCGACGCGAGCTGCTTCGGCGCAAAGAAGACGTCCAGTTGGAGGTCGGCGCGGACACGACCGGATCGATCGAACCCCTCGCGGTTCTTGCCCTCCAGCGCCACACGGAAGCGCTGAACGCGGACAAGGCGGTCAAGCGACTCCACCCGGCGAAGAGCGTCAAAGATGGCGGGGAAGCCGCCGGTGATCGCGATGGTCATCGGCAGGCACGACGCTTCATCGAGCTGCTTCGAAGCGCCGGTCGAGACCTCGCGGTCTTTCAGCCCGAGGTCATCGAACGACTCGCTGAGTTGCCGCACCAGCGTCGCCACGCCGCTCTCGGCGGGGATGGGCGTCATACGCTCGCTGCCGAGTTCCTTCAGCGCGGCGAGGTCACGCGCAAGGCGTTCGATGGCTTCGGGGCCGCTCCCGGGGCGGCCGAGTTCCTCGCGTTTGCTCTCGATGTCGCGGTCGAGTGCTCGGGCCGAGACATACGCCGGGCGCACGACCAGGCCGATCCCCGCGATCATCATCGCGGCGAGCCCGGCTCCCAGGCCGAGGTTGGACTTGATGAACGTCATGGCGACACCCCCTGCTCCGTCGCGGCGGCTTTCTCCGCTTCGATGCCGGCCTGCGCCGAGCCGTCCGCAGGCGTTGGCCTCTCGGGCTCACCCTTGAAGGCGTAGTGGCGCGAGAAGTCGACACGAGCGCTCACCCGGAATGCACGCCCGGCGGTGCCGTCGACCATCGTCGAGCGGGCGAAGTCCATGCCAACACTGGTGAAGAGCTCGCAGCCTTCGAGCGCAGAGACGAGCAGCGCGAGATCGGCGTCAGACGGAGCCACACCCTCGACCTCGACCGCGAGGTAGTTCATGGTCTTGATGGTGGGCTTGGCACCCGTGAGCGCCGCGGCCCCGGGGCTCTGGCCCGGTGCCTTCAGCGTGATCTTCTCAGAGCGTGGCACCAGCGTGAGCGCCGTCAGGGTGATATTCCTGGGCAGCAGCCCGCCCAGCGTTCCCACGACGTCAACGGCACGCACCGGGGACGCGAGCCGGTCGTACCGGGTCACGGCCTCTTCAACCGCGTGGATTTCCGAGAGCAAACGCTGCGCTTCCTTGTTGCGGTCCCACTCGAGCTGCAGCTGACGCGCCAGATCGTCCCGGATTGCCTCGGCGTGGGACTGACCCGCCGAAACCGCGAAGTACCCGGCCCCGATGGACATCAGGCCGATGCCGTACGCGGTGATCCACAGACGCGAACGCCTGCGTGCCCGACCAGCGGCGCGGAAGCTCGAAGGAACCAGGTCGACGAACATGGTCATGCCGCCGCCCTCACTTTCCAGGCGCGGTCACGCTTCGACGCGGTCTGCTCGCGGACTCGGGTCGTCAGGCCGACGCACACTCCCCACTGCGGCCCACCGGTCGATCCGTCGATCACGCCGCCGACCCGCGAGAGATCAAAGCCGTCGAGGGCCCGCCCGACACTCGCGGGCACATGGAGTGCTTCACCGAGCGTCGACGCGAGGTTCGGTTCCGCGGCGTCCTGCCCGACAACGATCACGCCGTCGGGGCGGCTGCCGCGGAACGTCACGCTGTAGTACCGCAGGCACAGGGTGACTTCCTGCGCCAGGTCGTTCATCAGCGGTCGAACCGCATCGAACAGGGCCCGCTCGACCTTGGCATCGATCGCGCCGTCGCGACCCGCGACCCCGCTCATGCGACGCTGCCGCAGATCGGCCACCGTCGCGGGGTCAAGGCCCAGCCGCTCAGCGGCCATCTTCGTCATCGCCCGCCCGCCGACCTCGATCTGCTTGTAGAACGCGATCACACGCCCACGGGTCACCATCACCTCCGTGGTGCATTCGCCCACGTCAACGATGATCCGCGACACCGCCTCGTCGCTTGCGCGCCGGAGTGTCCGCGTGTGGCACCGGGCTGAAGCAGTAAATGAGGGCTCGACCGCGACGGGGTTCAGGCCGTGGGCCAGAAGCCCCTCAAGCAGCCGGTCCAGCGGTGAGAGCCGGGCGCCGACATAGATGAGTTCGTCCTTCACCTCGTCGCCCTGGCGCACCTCGCCGGCCCGTAGCCAGCCAATCTCGCATCCCTCGTTCTCGACAAAGCCCAGCCGCGACGGCGCATCAAGCCTCACGGCCTTCTCGATGTCCGCGTCGTTCAGGCGCGCCTGGCGCACCGACCGCGTCCGCACGACGCGCCCGTCCAGCCCCACCACGACGTCGCGCCCGGCAAAGCGCCCGAGCGTCATCCCCCGTCCCACGGCGTTCACAAGATCATCGATAAAAGACAGGTCCTCAGCCGTGCGACCCTTGTCGATCACGGGCACAACGGCGGCGGCGCGGACACTCGAACCGGCCCGAGACACACGCCCCTGGAGCATGCGGACACCGCCAGCGTGGAGTTCCACGCCGATGGGCAGATCGCTTGCTCCAAAGAGGTCCCGCAGTCCCAAGTCCGAGTCTCCTGATGTGGTCTGGTTCGCGAACTGCCGCTGGCTCAGGGCGTTCCGCCGCCGCCTTCGTCCTCTTCCTCGTCTTCATCGCCCGAAGCAACGGCCTGACGGGCCACCGTGACGAGCCCCGTATACGGCGCAATCGAGATTCGGAACGACTCCCCCACGGCGGTGATATCAATGGTCCCGCTGGCGGGGTCGTTGCCGGAGAGGGTGGTCACGGGGCCGCCGAGTTCGTCGAAGATGAGCAGGCTGCCGCCGCTGATGTTGACGCCGGAGATGGTCGCGCCGCCGTAATTGTCGGTGTCGAAGTTGCGGCTCAGCGGCTTGGTCGGGCTGGCTGGGTCGAACATCGCCGCCGCCGTGAGATCGAGCACCGACCCCGTCGGCTCGGCGAGCGTGTACCCGTTGCCGGTTTCGTAGGTGTACGAAGCACCGGACCCCGCGCGTGCGACCTTGTTGAACTGGATGCAACGCCGAGCCTGGTACGCCATGGCGTCGGACTGGGCGAACGCGATGTCCGCGATTACCGTCCGAACCGCCGCCTGCACGCGCAGGCCGTTGGTCGAATTCATCGACGGCACCACCAGCGCCGCCGCGAGGCCCAGGACGGCGACCGTCACGAGCAGTTCGATCAGCGTGA
>CAYZFW010000036.1:0-11869 GCA_964477615.1 uncultured Phycisphaeraceae bacterium
CGCCACCGGCCGGCGCAGGTGGTCATGACGACGACATATCGCTGTCCCTTCTCGACCTGGTCGCAGGTGAAGGAGCGGGCATTGCCGCTTTCCAGCCGGTCCACGTCCTCGATGGGCACGAACTCGTAGAACACGCCGAGGTCGGTGTGCAGGCGGAGCGAGGGATTGCCGCGGGTGTCCTGCACGGCGATAAAGCCCTCGCTGGCCGGGTACACCTCGAGCCGCGCGGGGACGTCCGCCCTTGGATCGCCCGACCACGCCTCGCGCACGCGGGCATCGAAGGGCGCGTAGTTCACCCCGCCGTGGCAGAAGAGCTGGAAGTTGGGCCACACATCGCGGAGGGTTCGGACGCTCGGGTTCTTCTCGCGAGCAATCGCGATCACCTTCTCGAACAGCACGAGCGACCACGACGCCATGCCGCTGATGAAGCGGATATCCATCGCGGCGGTCTGTCGGGCCATGGCGTCGATCTTGCTCGGCCAGTCGCTCATCAGCGCGATGTCGGCGCTGGGCGCGACGACATCGGTCAGCGGCCAGGTGATGAGGCGCGTGACGACGCCCGAGAGGTCGCCGGTGCGGATGCCGTGCTGGTTGGTTTCGAGGTTCGTCGAGCCGCCCAGGAACAGCAGCCGACCTGCGTAGATCGAAGGCAGCGAGAGCCCAAATCTCGCGGCGTGGGCGAAGATGTCGAACGCCGCACGCCGGTTGCTCTTCATCATCTCCTGCGACACCGGGATGTACTTCTGCCCGCCCGCTCCGGTGGTGCCAGAGGTCTGGGCCCAGTCCATCACCACGCCGGGCCACAGCACATCGCGCTCGGCGTTTTCTCGCATCCGCGCCAGGCGAGAGCGGAAGGCTTCGTAGTCCCCCATCGGCACAGCCTTGCGGTAGGCGTCGAACACCTCGTGGTCGGAAAGACGCGAGAGGCGGTCAAAGCCCGCGGCACGCCCGATCTCGGTGTCCTTTGCACGCGCCAGCAAAGCCTTGAGTTGCCGCCGCTGGATCAGCCCGGCGTGCCGGCCCCACCACTTCTCGTCAGAGAGCGACGCGATTCGACGGGCGAGCATCGCCCGGAGTCCTACGCCGATCAGTGGGGTGTACGAGCGGAGCATCGCGGTGTCCGGGGGTCCTCGGTAGCGACCGGATGATACCGATGATCGCCGTGCCACCGGAGGCGGTGTCTTCACCGACTCCGGTGCTCCCCCCGGGGGAGCACCCGATTTCACACACCCTTCACACGCCCCCAAAGCGAAGCGATCACAAACTCCGCCGCCAGCACCATCACGACACACGCCCCGGGCGGCCATTCCATCTCGAAACTCAGCACCATCCCACCCACCACCCCCAGCAGCCCCGCGGCACACGCCAGGATCATCACTCGCCCGAGGCGGTCACTCAAACGCAGGGCCACTGCGCCGGGGATGACCAGCACCGCCGTGGCGAGCACCGCACCCGCGAGTTTCATCGCCGTCACGGTGGCCACCCCCAAGAGGGCCAACAGGGTGTACCGCAGCACTCGGGTGGGCACACCGAAGGCCTCCGCGGCGGGCTCATCGAACAGCCAGAAGACCATGGCACGGCGCTTCCATACCAGCACCACCGTGGTCACAAGCAGCACGGCCCAGGCGACCACAGCGTCCAGCCAGCCGACGTCCAGGATCGAACCGAAGAGAATCTGCTCGGCGTTCGGCACGCTCGAGCCCGAAGCGCGACTGCGCTGCCAGTGGGTCAGCACTGCCCCCAGCGCCATAGAGGCAACAAGAAAGACGCCGATCAGCGTGTCTTCAGAGGCCGCAGCGTCGCCCGAACGCTGCCCAGAACGGGAGGAGGCGGAGCGGTCCGAAGCCCAAGCGATCCCAAGAGCGGTGAACACGCAGAACAGCCCGACGATGCCGAGGTACGCCAGCGAGAGGGCCGCGGTGCTGCCCACCAGCCCGAGCACCAGCGCGACCCCTGCCCCGCCGAACGCGGCGTGCGACACGCCCTGCCCGATGAAGGCCATCCGCTTCAGGACCACCGGCACACTCAGCACCGCCCCCAGCAGCGCCACCGCCACGCCAGCGGCCACCGCGGGCCACAGCAGCGCACCCATATCACCCGAGAGGTAGTCGATGGTCTTCACGTTGGGCCCCCTCGATCCGCCGCTACGCGCGGCGTGGAGACCGTGATGCCGCCTTCCGGCGACGCTGGGGCGTGCGCATGCACATGCCCCGGCGTCCCGCATTCACTCGCGGTGTGGGCATCGACGTGCACATCGCCAAACACCCCCGCCAGATCATGCTGGAACACCTGAGCGAGCACCTGCGGCGTGATGCCTCGCGGGGCGTCGTGGAAGTGCAGCCGCTGACGCAGGCACGCCACGCGGTCGCACGTGGAAGCACCGCCTGCGATGGTCCGCAGGTCGTGGCTCACCAGCAGGATCGTCATCCCCAGTTCCTTGTGCAGGCGGCGCACCAGGTCGGCAAACGCCCGCTGCCCCACGGCATCAATGCCCACCGTCGGCTCATCGAGCGCCAGGAGTTTTGCGCCGCTCGCCAGCGCCCGCGCGATCATCACCCGCTGCGTCTGACCGCCCGAGAGCTTCCCGATCGCCCGCCCTGCGAACTCCGACGCCCCCACCACCTCGATGGACCGCTCGACGCGATCATGAACGTCCCGTGCAATCCCGGCGAACCCGCCGACACGCCACGCCGCCCCCATCCGCACCACCTCTCGGGCGGTCGCGGGGAACGACAGCATGGCCCCCGAGCGCTGCGGCACCCATCCAATGAGCCCGGCCCGGCGGGCGGCGTCGGGTGACTCGCCGAACACCCGCACCGAGCCGGACTGCCCCGTCAGCAGGCCCATCATGAGTTTGAGAAGGGTCGACTTTCCCCCGCCGTTGGGCCCGACGACCGCGAGCAGTTCCCCGGAACGGACCTCCAGCGTGACCTGTTCCAACGCCGGGGGCTGTCCCGGGGCATAGGAAAAGGTGACGTTCTCAAACTGGACGGCGGGCGCAGGCACCTCCCAAGCATACCCCTGACAGGCAAACGCTCGCGAACCACGGGGGCGGTTGGGCGTCTCAGGCGGGATCAATCCACCGCTCGCCATACCATCTCACGCAATGCCCACTCCCACGATCGCCCGCCCCCGATTCGCTGCCCTGTTCCCTGCGGCCCTGGCCCTCTGTGCCGCCCTCGTGGCGTGCAGTTCGACGCCCCCGCCAAAGGCCAAGGAAGTCCGCGTCATCAACCGCGACGTTCCCGCTGTGCTCCGCGGCACGGTCGGCGCCGAGGCCTCTCTCAGCGGCGATGAACCCATCATCATGACCGGCTACGGCCTCGTCGTCGGGCTCAACGGCACGGGGTCAAACGATGTCCCCCTCACCGTCCGCACCCAGATGATCGACCAGATGACGCGGATGGGCGTGGGCAAGGAGCGCGGCAGCCTGCCCGCCACGTCACCCGAGAAACTGCTCGACGACCCCAACGTCGCTGTCGTGCTGGTGCAGGCGGTCATCCCGCCGGGTGCACCAAAGGGGTTCCGTTTCGACGCCCGCGCCGACGCCGTGCCGGGGTCGTCGACCACCAGCCTCGAGGGCGGCACGCTGTGGAGCACCGAACTCCGCCGCGGCCTCACCTCCGCGGGCGGACCGGCCACCCCCGCTCTCGCCACCGTCTACGGGCCCATCTTCACCAACCCCTTCGCCGCCCCCGGCGGTGAACAGATCGAACCCACCAACCAGCGCACCGGATTCATCCTGAGCGGCGGCACGCTCACGAACCCCTGGCCGCTCACGCTCATCCTCGACAACCCCTCGCACTCCCGCGCCCGGGCCGTGGTCGCCGCCATCAACGCCCGCTACGGCTCCGACACCGCGCGGGGACGCACCGAGGACATGATCGAGGTGAGCATCCCCGCCGCGTACCGCGACCGCCCCGGCATCTTCACGAGCCTCCTGAAGCACACGCGCATCGAGCAGGGGTACCCCGAAGAGGCGGCGAAGAAGTACGCCGACGCCCTGCGCGAGCAGCCGGAACTCGCCAACGAACTGTCGTGGTGCCTTGCGGCGCTGGGGCAGCCCGCCGTGGGATTCCTGCGCGGGATGTACAACGACCCGGAGATGTTCCCCCGCCTCGCGGCCCTGCAGGCCGGTGCCCGTCTGGGCGACCTGACCACCCGCCCGCACCTGGAGTCCTTGATCGGTGCCGGCCCCTCGCCCACCCGCTCGCAGATGATCGATCTCCTGGCCGATCTGCCGAGCGACCCGAAGGTCAACGCCTTCCTACGCGAGCTCCTCAACGCCTCCGAGCTCGACGCCCGCGTCGCCGCGTACGACGCGCTTGAGAAGCGAAAAGACCCCAGCATCCGCCGGCGGAACGTCGCCGGGAAGTTCGAGGTCCACTCGGTGCCCTCGACCGAACCGATGATCTACATCACGCAGTCGAAGACGCCGCGGATCGTCCTCTTTGGCGAGAACGAACTGGCCCTCAACCGTCCCGCGCTCGTGTCCGCCTGGGACGGCAGGTTGATGGTCGACGCGCCCGCCACGGGCCCGAAGGCCAGGGTGTTCTACAAGAGCGACCGCCCCGGCGTGCCGCCCGTCACCGCCGACGTCGACCCGACGCTGACGGACCTCATCGAACTCTTCGCAAACAAGCCCAGCGCGCAGAACCCCGCGCCCGGCCTCGATCTCACCTATTCGCAGACCGTCGGAGCGCTGCATCAGGTGGTCCAGCGCGGCGGCGTGGGAGCGCCCATCGTCCCCGAGCAGGACAAGATCGCGCTGGAGATGCTGAGGGCACGGCGCGAGCAGGTCGCGGACATCCGCCCCGAACTCTCGGAAGCGGGCAGCATCGAAGAGCTGAACCCCGCGCCCGAGGCACGCGCGAACACCGTGCAGGCACCGCCGGAGCCGGACGCGGCGCTCGCCGATGGCGAGGAGCCCGGCGTCATCGCCCCCGCCCGCCCGCTGGACGAGGCCCGCGCGAAAGCACGCAAGAAGTACGTCGTCGAGATGCCCCCGACCGAAGCCGAGAAGAAGCAGGCTGAGGCGGCGAAGAAGAAGGCGGGGAAGAAGTAGCATGGGTTCCGTGCCACGGGTTGGCTTCTGAGACAACCCGTGCGTCGAGCAAGCGGCCCCGCAGAGCACGGCTTGTCGCGGACGCCAAGCCGTGGCACGGGAGCACCGATCGCGCCGCACCCGCGCCCTACGATCTCGTGTGATCGTCCACCTCAACAACGAACTCATCCCCGCCGAGCGTGCCACTGTCTCGGTGTTTGACCGCGGGTTCCTCTTCGGCGACGGCGTCTACGAGGGTCTTCGCACCACGCGGGGACGCGTCATCGGCTTGCACCACCACGTCGATCGGATGAACGCAGGGCTCCGCGAGGCACGCATCCACGGCTTCGATGCCGCGACGCTTCAGGACCTGACGACCCGACTGATCGAAGCGAACGGCCTGAGCGACGCCGCGGTGTACTGGCAGGTCTCGCGCGGCGTACCGCCGAAGGGTGCCCCACTGCGGGCCCGCGTGCCGCACCCTGACTCAACGCCAACGGTTTTCGGGTACGCCGCCCCCGCCAAGCCCATCGCCGAGTACACCAAACCCGAACCGCGCCGCCTCGCCCTCCGCCCCGACACCCGCTGGACCCGCGGGCATCTCAAGAGCATCTCCCTGTTGGGCGGTGTGCTCGCGGCCATCGAGGCCGACGAACAGGGCTGTGACGACGCCGTGATGCACCGCAATGGTGTTGTGTGCGAGGGCACGGCGACCAACGTCTTCATCGCCTCGGGCGGACGCGTCATCACCCCGAACCTCGAGAGCGCCCCGATGCTGTCGGGGGCCACGCGGGCGCTGATTCTCGAAGCCGATCCGACCATCGAAGTCCGACCCATCCCCGTGGAAGAACTCTGGAGCGCCGACGAGATCATGCTCACCGGCACCTACACCATGGTCTCGGCCGGGACCACGCTTGATGGAAAGCCCATCGGCAAACCGGGCGCACCCGTTCCGGGCCCAATGGCCCACAAGCTGCTGAAGACGCTGGTCGATGCGATTGAGAAGGAGTACGCGAACGCGCGGAGCCACGATGCTGTCCACTCCGCCGCACGCTAGACGGGTGCATTCCTGATTTGCTCTTTGCGATTTGCCATCTGCGATTTCTCTACTGACTCCCCACTCCCCACTCCCCACTCCCCACTCCCGCCACGTGCACGCCCTCACCATCCACACCGTCTTCTCCGCCGCCCACGCCATCGTCATGCGCAGCGAGCGCGAGCCTGTCCACGGGCACAACTGGCGTGTCACGGCGGTCGTCGAAGGCCCGACCCTCGACGCCGACGGGCTGCTGGTGGATTTCCACGCCCTCGAAGCCGCGCTGAACGCAATCGTCCGCCCCTTCCACAACAACGACCTGAACCGCACGCCGCCGTTTGACCGCGTGAACCCCACGGCGGAACACGTCACCAAGTTCATCGCAGAATCGCTCGCGGCGCGGATCGATGATGAAGCCAGGTCACGCGGCGTGCGTCTGAAGAGCGTCAGCGTCTCCGAGGCCGAGGGCTGCGTAGCCACATACTCGATGCAATAGACAACCGGGGCATCGAAGGGGTGCCGTGGTACGGCGTCCTCGCCGTGCCACGCTTTAGTGGCGCGTCGACGGGACAGGGCGAAGACGCCCTACCCCGGCACCCGCCATAACGCGCTCACACAAACTCAATCATCCCGTCGTACGCGTGCGTCGCGTGGATGTCGCAGTTCATGCTTTTCAGGATCTGCCGCGTCAGCGCGAGCTTCCGCTGCAGCGCCTCGTCGTCGTTCATCGGGTCGTGGTGGGTGATGATCCACCGCTTCGCGCCGCTGAACTTCGCCAGTGCGCACGCGTTCGCCAGCCCCGTGTGGCCCCAGCCGATCTTCTTTGAGTATTCCTGCGGCGTGTACTGCGCCTCAGCAATCAGCAGGTCGCACCCCTTCACGAACTCGATGGTCCGCTGGTAGGGCTTACACACGTCGCTGTCCGGGGTGAGGTCGTGCGGCTTGCCGAGGTAGCCCTGAAGAAACTCGTTGTCGGTGATGTACGCGATGCGCTTGCCGCCGATGTCGATGCGGAAGCACACCGTCGCGCCGGGGTGGTTGGTGAAGTCCCACGCCACGGAGATCTTGCCGAAGGCGACGGGGTTGGTGTCGAGGGTCTTGAAATCCAGCGTTGCGTGCATGTCCTTCAACTCGACCGGGAAGTAGTCACGGTCGAGCTGGCCCTGGAACACGCTCTTGAGGTCCTTCCGAAACCCGGATGCCCCGTAGAGCGTGAGCGAGAAGCCGGGGATGTACGCCGGCGCGAAGAACGGGAAGCCCTGGATGTGGTCCCAGTGGGTGTGCCCGATGATGATCGGGATGTGGCGCGGGCCGCCTTTGGCGAGTTCGAGACCCAGTTCACGGATGCCGGTGCCGGCGTCGATGACCACGAGGTCGTCGCCGTGGCGCAGTTCGAGGCACGACGTGTTGCCGCCGTGACGCGCCACCTTCTGTCCCGGGACCGCGATCGACCCGCGCGTACCCCACAGTTTCCAGTACGGGAGCGACGTGTCGAGTTCCGGCGCGTACACCTCGCCCGGCCCCCCCACCACCGGCACCGCCGTGGGCACACTGGCGGGCGGCAGACGGCGCGAGAAGAACGCCTCGACGATCGTCAGCACCTGCTCCTTCTCGAAGGGCTTGACGAGAAAGTCGAACGCGCCGAGTTCAAAGGCCTGCTCCGAGTCCGACTTGAAGTTCCGCGCCGAGCACATCACGACGCCGATGTGCGACGTCGCCGAGTTGTCCTTCAGTTGCTTCAGCACGTCGATGCCGTGGACCCTGGGCATCATGATGTCGAGGAAGAGCAGGTCCGGGTTGAACACCAGCACCTTGTCGAGCGCGTCCATCCCGTCCACCGCCGTCTCAACCTCGAACCCCGCCTTGGTGAGGATGCGCTTGAGCAGTTCCAAGATCTGCGGCGTGTCGTCGGCGATCAGAACGCGGCGCTTGAAGGGATTGAACTCGGTCATGGGGTCCTCAGGAAAGCGAGAGGCATAAGGCAGGAGGCATCAGGTGGGAGAAGCCGGGGATTCCGGATCAACATACTTCATCGGCAGGTCCACGGCGAAAGTAGACCCCTTGCCGGGCGTGCTCGACGCCGTGGCGTCGCCGCCCATCAGGCGGCACAGTTTGCGGACGATCGACAGGCCCAGACCCGTTCCGCCGTACTTCTTCGTCGTCGATGAATCCGCCTGCTGGAAGGGCTGGAACAGTTTCGCGACCTGCTCCGGCGTCATCCCGATCCCCGTGTCGATGATCTCCAGCCGCAGCCACGATCCGGAGGGCTTTTCCTGCGTGGCCGCCCGCAGCGTCACCGTCCCCTGGTGTGTGAACTTACACGCGTTGCTCAGCAGATTGAACAGCACCTGGCGCACGCGGGTCATGTCGCTGGTCATGGACTTCAGGGCGGGCGCGTCGACTTCACTCACGAGCGCGTTGCCGTTCTTCTCCGCCAGCGGCTTCACCGCCCGCAGCGTGTCCTCGATCACCGCCGCGGCGTCGAAGGTCTCGATGTGCAGCTCGATCTTCCCCGCCTCAGCCTTGGCCATGTCCAGCAGGTCGTTGATCAGCACGAGCAGGTGCTTCCCCGCCGCGTTGATGGTCTTCAGGTCCCCCTCGGCGGTGGCGATCCCCATCTCCTTCACGTCGTCGATCAGCAGCCCGCTGTAGCCGATGATCGATTGCAGCGGCGTCCGCAGTTCGTGCGTCATGCTCGCGAGGAACACCGTCTTGGCCTGGTTGGCCTCCTCTGCTTCCTGACGCAGCCGCGCTAGCAGCACGTTCTGCCGGGCCAATTCGTGTTTCAGCAGTTCGGACTCGTTCGCGCGAGACTGGATCGCCTGCTGTCGGGCGCTCGTTTCCGAGACGTCAATGAGGATCAGCCAAGATTGCCCGCTGATTCTCGCCGCGTGAACGTCGACAAAGACCCCCGGCGCCAGTTCGCACTGTGGGATCACCGTCGGCTCGTCGGACGCCGGGAACAGCCCCGCTGCCACGGGCACCGCGTCCTCGATCTTCGAGCCGAGCATGGGCGGTTCGAGGTGGAACCGTGTCCACGTCTCCAGAAGTCGAGGCACCTCGATCACGCGCCCATCATCGGCGATGCGCGCGCACACCGGGTGCATCGTGACCCGCGCCAAATCGGCGAGGTACGCCGCCACGGGCAATGGCAGCGTGCCCATCATGACGGCTTCCCCCCGGAACCCGCCACCTTTTTCGCCAGTTCAACAAACGCCGCCTCGACGTTTTCACCCGATTTCGCGCTCGACGCCAGCACCGTCCACCCCTCGCCCCGCAGGGCGTCGATCTCCGCATCGCCGATCTCAAACTTGTCCGCCAGGTCCGATTTGTTCACCACCGCGACAAACGGCATGGGAGCGCCCGCGACCGAAGCTTCCTTGTCCACCCGCGACTTGAGATCGCGGGCCGTGGCCAGCGTCGCCTTCCGCGTGCGGTCGATGACTAGCAGGTACCCCGCCGCACCTTTGATATACGCCATGTTCACACGCGTGGAATCGTCCTCACCGGCGACATCCCACAGCATCAGCAGGACATCGACGCCGCCGACGTTCAGCGTCTTCTTGTCCACCTTCACGCCGACGGTGGAGAGATATTTGTCGGAGAACACGCTGGAGACAAAGCGGGCCACCAGGGAGGTCTTCCCCACGCCGAACGCGCCGACCATGCAGACTTTCTTGGAGATCATGGGGAATCAGGAGTTTCACCGCGGAGACGCGGAGAACGCGGAAGGGAAAGAAAGCTGAACTCGGACGACGCGGAGCGAAAACGCACCGGCACACGAACCGGCGGGGCGGAGACCTCATGAATGTACCAGTGACGACCCATGATCGCGGACGGGCTTTCGGGCCGCATGGCGTAGCGGGATCGCCGCGACACTCGCCCTGACAGCGAAATCCCCCTTGATTTCCCCATCGAACTGGTACCTTTCCACCGTGCTTGCTTCCCCTGGCAATTCGGACGATTCACCGATCACCACGCCCTCGGCGGGGCCAGACGCTGCACGCTCCCAGGGACGCTTTGTCTGGCCGCCGATCAAGGTGCCCGTCGAGATCCCAGCGGTTCCCCCCAGCCCCGCGACCCCGGCATCATCTGAGAGCGTTGACCACCGCCCCGACGAGCTACGGCTCTCGCCGCGGACGCTCGCTCCCGATCCCCGGCGCGTCGGTCCAGTGGCCGCGTGGTGGCGACAGGTCGAAGACACCTGGCTGCTCCCGGTCTCGCCGCCGCTGGATGTCCGCATCGAGCGGCTCGGCTGGCACCCCGACCCGCCCGGTGCCGCCTGCGACCGCTGCGGCACCACGGTCGGAACGGGCGAATCCACCTCGGGAATCCCCGAGTTCGGCTGCTCCGCCTGCCGCGAGGTGGCGCTGCCTTGGGACCGCTTTGTCAGATTGGGCGAGTACCACGCGCACCTCGCCGACTGGGTGCAGGAAACGAAGTTCTCCCGATGCCACTGGCTCGGCGAGTCTCTGGGCATCGAACTCGCACGACACCTGATCAACGTCGGAGCACTGGGAAACCCGGCCAACACCAAGGGTGTCTGCGTCGTCCCGGTCGCCACGTCGCTGCGCCGACGGCTCGCCAGAGGCATCGACCACGCCGGGTGTGTCGCTCGCGGCGTGGCCCGCGAACTGAACTGCCCACTGATCGCCGCGTTGCACCGAGCCCACCGCCCCACCCAACGGGGTCTCTCCCCCACCGCCCGTGAGGCCAACGTCGCCGGGGCCTTTTCGCTTCGCTCCGGCATTGATCTCACCGGGCGCACGGTCATCCTGGTCGACGACGTCCGCACCACCGGGGCAACCCTTCGAGAGGCCGCACGGGCGGTCATGGGGACTTCGCGGAGACGCCCAGGGGAGAAGCGGCATCAGGGCAAGCCCGCGAGGCTGATCGTTGCGGTCTTGGCAGTGACCCCCGACCCGGCGCGGAAGACGTCGCTGCAGGACGCAACTGCCCAGCTCGTTCCTGAAGCCATGCTCGCGGGTTGAATCGGGCCAGGGATCGCACCGGAACGACTTGGCCCCCTTTCGAGGCCGAACCTGAGGTGAGCCTAAGGCGTGTGCAAAGCCGACGAGGGGCGAATGTGGATGAAATGGGGGAATCCGGTCAACAGCGGCTTTTTCATCCGAATCTGATTGGATTTTGATAGGATTTTCTGCGATCTGAGCCAGAAAATGCGGGTCCGGGGAACAATTCGGGAGCGGGTCACGCAGAAATGTGAAGGTCCGGCGAGGGAAAAGTCCCAGAGGCTTGACAGGCGGAGAGAAGTGGGTACACTCTTCCTCCCGGTTCCGAACCGGACTGAACCTTCCCGGTCAGTTGTTCGGGCGAGATGCCCGCCACTGTCCATCGGAAGTTCGACCTCCTTGAAAAGTGAACAGTTGGGTCACCGCGAGAAGATGCGGGCTTTGCAGGCGTCGAGACGCCGTTCTCACCGAACAGCAAAGCCCCAACCAAAGGTGCCACGGTATCACAGTACCGTGGAGCTAGAGGAATCTTTCGTGGTGACAGACAGATTGCAAACAGCAATCCAAAGTCAACCAGAATTCCTTACATAGCAAATGTACTCCCGGATTTGCCGTCCGGGAGCAGCGGTCTGATGCAAATCGGACTGTCTGAGACCACCAGTGGAAGCCGTGCAAACGGTGGACGCTGGATTGGCTAGGCAAACTTCTCATTGACGATCTCCCCATCTTTCGCCTTGTGCTTGGGGTGGGGGTCAACAGAAAAATCAATTGAAGAGTTTGATCCTGGCTCAGATTGAACGCTGGCGGCATGGCTAAAAC
>CAYZFW010000037.1:0-6052 GCA_964477615.1 uncultured Phycisphaeraceae bacterium
TGCAGAAGCAGATCGAGGTCATCAAGCGCATCGCGAACATGGAGCAGACCAACCCCGAGGTGATCCGCGAGGTGGAGAAGGGGCTGGAGAGCCGCCTGAGCAACATGCTGAGCCAGAGCATGGAGAAGGCCGGCGGCGTGCCGACCGTGGCGGAGATCCTGAACTTGGCCGACCGGGCCACGGAGAAGGCGATCATGGAGGGCCTCGAAGCGGAGGACCCCGATCTGGTCGAGGAAATCAGGCGTCTGATGTTCGTGTTCGAGGACATCCGCAAGGTGGACGACAAGGGCATCCAAGCGGTGCTGCGCGAGGTGGACAACGACGAGCTGGCGCTGGCGCTCAAGACGGCGTCGCCGGAACTACAGGAGAAGATCTTCAAGAACATGTCGGAGCGTGCGGCGCAGCTCATCAAGGAGGACATGCAGTTCATGGGCCCGGTGCGCGTGAGCGACGTCGAGAGCGCCCAGCAGCGGGTGGTGGACATCGTGCGGAGGCTCGAGGAATCGGGCGAGATCATCATCGCCGGGCGCGGCGGGCAGGAGGAGTTGATTGTCTAGGAAGGCACGGAGGGAAGAAGGCACGGAGGCACCGAGGCACGCAGGCACGGAGTGCGTCCGGACGCGTGCATAGGTCTTGTTCGTGCATCTCTGGATGAATGTCAGGTACTTCCACTTCGTGCCTTCGTGCCTCAGCGCCTCTGTGCCTTCCCCCCCCAATGCTCATCAAGAACTCCAACTCGAAATCGATGGCGCGGGAGGCGGTGGTGCTGGACCTTGGGGACCTCACGGCCCAGGGCGAGGTGATCAAGCGCGAGGCCGTGGCGTCGGCTGAGCGGACGCTGAAAGAGGCTCGGGCGGAGCGGGCGCGGATTCTGGCGGGGGCGGTGGAGGAGGGGCGGACGATGGGCCTGGCGGAGGGGACGGCGCGAGGGCTTGAAGAAGGGCGTGCGGCGGGGCGTGCCGAGGCGCTCGCGGCGGAGGCGGCGGCGCTGAAGTCGCTTCAGCAGCGGTGGGGAAGTGCGCTTGATACCTTTGAGCGCGAACGCTCGGCGATGCTGGTGGAGGCGCGGGCGAGCGTGCTGCGCCTTGCGGCATCGGTGGCGCGGCGGGTGACAAAGCGGGCGGTGGATGTTGATGCGCTGGTGGTGACGGCGCAGTTGGAGGCCGCGCTGCGGATGGTGCTGGCGCCGACGAAACTGGTGATCGAGGTGGACGGCACGGAGTTGGAGGCGGCGAAGCGGGCGGTGCCGGGGCTGATGGAGCGGCTGGGCGGGAGCGAGAACGCCGACGTGCGCGGGGTGGATGGGCTCGGGAAGGGCTCGGTGGTGGTGAAGACGGACAAAGGGGAGATCGATGCGTCGATTGAGACGCAGATCGGGCGCGCGGTGGCGGCGCTGCTGGGTGAGGATGACGTTGTAGTGGATGCGGCAGCGAGCGATCGGGGAGATGGAGTCGGGGGTGCGGCGTGAGTTTTCTTTCCGAGGCGGTGGCGCGTGTGGAGTCTTGCGAGCCTGCGGGGCTGCGCGGGTCGGTGGCGGCGCTGCGGGGGCTGACGGTGCTGGTGGATGATCTGCCGGTGCTGGTGGGATCGCTTGTGATGGTGGGGGGGGCAGGGAGCGGGGGCGGGGAGCACGACGCTGCTCGGAAGAAGCATCGTGGCACGGGGCTCGGCCTTGGTGCGGAAGCTGGTGGCCGGATGGGCGAAGTGGTTGGGTTTGATGGTCGGCGCGCGGTGGTGATGCTGCTGGGTCAGACGGCGGGGGTGCGTGCGGGTGATCCGGTTCGACTGGTGCGGAGTTCGCCAACGATCCGCGTGGGGCGTTCGATGCTGGGTCGGGTGGTGGATGCGCTGGGGCGGCCCATTGATGGTGGGAAGGGGCTGGTCGATCTGTCGACGCGGGCGCTTTCGCCGGAGCCGATCGGGGCGATGAAGCGGCGTCGGATCACCGAGGCCCTCACCACGGGTGTGCGGGCGATCGACCTGTTCAACACGGTGGGGCGTGGGCAGCGGCTGGGGGTATTCGCCGGCCCGGGCGTGGGCAAGAGCACGCTGATGGGGATGATCGCGCGGCGAGCGTCGGCGGACGTCAACGTGATCGGCCTGATCGGTGAGCGCGGGCGCGAGGTGAAGGACTTCATCGAGCACGCGCTGGGCGACGAGGGGCTGAAGAAGAGCGTGGTGGTGGTATCGACGGGGGACGAGTCGCCGTTGATGCGGATCCGGGCGGCGATGGCGTCGTGCGCTGTGGCGGAGTACTTCCGGGATCAGGGGATGGACGTGATGCTGATGCTCGACAGCGTGACGCGGTTTGCGCACGCGCAGCGTCAGGTGGGCTTGGCGGTGGGTGAGCCGCCGGCGACGAAGGGGTACACGCCGAGCGTGTTCAGCATGCTGCCGCTGCTGCTGGAGCGGGCGGGGGCGGTGGAGGGTGCGGGAGGGGGGGCTCACGGGGGAAGTTCCGGGGGGAGCATCACCGGGTTCTACACGATCTTGGTGGAGGGGGACGACATGACCGAGCCGATCGCGGACGCGGCGCGGGGCATTTTGGACGGCCACCTGGTGCTGTCGCGTCGGCTGGCACACAAGGGGCACTTCCCGGCGATCGATGCGCTCGACTCGGTGAGCCGCTTGATGAGCGAGGTGGCGACGAAGGAGCAGAACACGGCGCGGCGGCAACTGGTGTCGCTGCTTGCGGCGTACAAGGACGCCGAGGACCTGATCCAGATCGGGGCGTATGCACCGGGATCGAACGCGGTGACGGATGCGGCGATCATGTTCAAGGGTCGGATCGATGCACTGCTGAAACAGGGGGTGGACGAGGCGGACACGATGGAGACGGCGCGGGGGAAACTGATCGCTCTGGCCAACGAGGCTGCGTCGGCGCTGGCGAACGTCGAGAAGGGGAGGAGGAAGTAGCGCGTGGCGAAGTTCCGGTTCCCACTCGAAGCGGTGCTGAAGTACCGCGAGCACGTCGAGCGTCAGAAGATGCTGGGGGTGGCGCGGCTTGAGGTCGAGCGGCGTGCGGGGGAGCGGGTGATCTCGGAATACCAGCGGCAGATCAGGGAAGGGAAGGAAGACCTGCGGCGGGTACTGTCGCCGGCGGAGGGGGGCGGGGCGTCGCGCGAGGGTGGAGTGGATACGAAGGGGGCGCGGCTGCAGGCCGCGGCGTCGCTTCACCTGCAGCTCAAGGCGCAGCGGGCGGCGGTGTCGCTCGCGGGTGTACTGAAGCGGCTCGGCGATGCGCGGGCGGAACTGAGCGCCGCCGCGGTCGAGCGGCGGGCGATGGAGAAGCTGCGCGAGAACCGGATGGAATCGTGGAGATTGGAAGAGGGTCGGAGGGAGGGGAACATGCTCGATGAGATCGGCACGCTCGGGGCGGCACGGAAGTTGATTGAGGGGGTTGGGTGAGTGTGGGAGGGGGAGCACTGAAGGCGGTTGATTGGGTCGGGGGATCGACGAAGGAGACGGCCATGATGCGGAGTCTTTGGATTGCAGTCTCGACGCTGGCGCTGGCGAACTTGCTGGCGCTGGGGGGCTTTGCGCTTTGGCTGAACTCGTCGGGGCGCTTGAACAAGGACCGCATCGAGAAGGTGCGGCAGATCTTCCAGCCGACGATCGCGCAGGACGCGGCGAAAGCGGCGGAGATGAAGGCGGGAGAAGAGGCCGCGGCCAAGCAGGCCGAGGTGGCGGCGCGGGACAAGCGTCCGCCGGTGACGGCGGAGCAGCGGCTCGCCATCATCCGTGAGCACGAGGAGACGCAGAGGCAGAAGAACGAGCGGCTGCAGCGGGAAACGCAGGACCTGCTGAACCAGCTGGCGCTGCAAAAGGCGAACTTTGAGAAGCAGAAGGCGGAGTTTGTCGCCGAGCGGGACAAACACCTCGCCGAGCAGGCTCAGAAAGCGCGTGACGAGTCGGACGAGCAGTTCCAGAAGACGCTGAAGGTCTACGAATCGGTGAAGGCCGCGGACGCCGCGGCGATGATGGAGACGCTGCTGAGCGGGGCGGCGACCGGGAGCGAGGAGTCGGGGCGGGCGCAGGTCGTGTCGTACCTGAATCAGATGCAGCCGCGGGTGTCGTCGCGGATCATCGGGGAGTTCCGCAAGAAGGACCCCGGGCTGGCCGCGGATTTGCTGGAGAGGCTTCGGACGTACGGGATCGGCGGGCGGGCCGAAACGGCCGCGGGCGCCGGTGCGGCGTCCAAGCGGGAACCCAGCGATGGCGATGACAGCGGCGACGATCTTGAGCGACTCGGGGACGGCGGGGAGGCGCAGCCCGCTGGGGCCGGCGAGCCCGCGCCCTCGGGTGGAACAGGCGGAGCGAAGCCCGCTCGTTGAAGCGGCGGCCGCACGACGCCGGGCGTCGGTTGAGCGCGAAGATCGCGGGGGAATCGGGCGGGGCAACGGCGCCGATGACGGCTCGCGAGACGACTTCGCGGGGGCGCTGTCGCGGTCACTGGAGAAGCGGGATGCGGCTGGCTCGCGCAAAGAGAGCGCTGTGCAGAGCGCGGAAGATGCTGGCGCATCGGGAGTGAGCGCGGGATCGGCGCGGGGCACAGGCAAGGCTGAAGGAGCGGGGTCCTCGGCGGACGCAGACGGAGAGCCGGGCGAAGGAACCGCCGAGGATGCTGAGGTCAAGGTGGGCTCGGTCGACCCTGCGAGCGGTGAACGGAATGAGGCGCCGGATGTTCCGCGGCCGCTGGGCAGCTCGGGTGAGGAGCTCGGTGAGGGCGGAGGGACGATTGTTGCCGGTGGGAACGCCGCTGCTGCCGGAGGGAAATTGATTGCAGGGGGCGCGCGGAATCCAGGGGTATCGACGGGTCAAAAGACAGCAGGCAAGATCGAGGCTCCTGTGAACGTCGGGGGGGCTGCGGCGGCTCCGGAGAACGGCGGGAGCGCGGATGTGGCGGGGACTCAGGGTGGCGCGTCTCCAGAAGTGAGCGCTGGAGTCGTCGAGATCAAGCCGGTTCCTTTGGATCAGGCGGCCTCCGTTGGCACTGTGAGCGCTCCGGTGGCAAACACTGCCCAGGCGCATGAGGGTGCGCGATCAATCCGCTCGACCAGTTCCGGGACCGATGGCAGTGGCAGCGAGGGTGCGGCGGTGGCGGCTTCCATTGGGGGAACGGCGTCGACCGACGCTGCGGCGCGGACCGCGCCCGGTGGCGGCGGCGGTACGACGGATGCGGGTTCCATTCTCGGGACGGTGCTCGGGGCCGCCGGCTCGAAGGGCTCTGAGCCGGGGCATCAGGGCGCAGGTGGGAGCCTGTCGTCCGGTGCGGCCGGGCAGTCCTCGGGCGCGGGAAATGCGCGATCGGGTGAGATGTCAGCGTTGGAATCGCTGGTGGCGCGAGGCCTGAGCGCCTCGCTGGCGCAGCGCGGCGGGACGATGACGATGCGGCTGATGCCCGAATCACTTGGCGCGATGCGTATTCAGATGGATGTACAACAAGGCAGCGTGAGCGTGTCGCTTGATGTTGCGAGTGTGCAGGCACACCGGTTGCTGAGTGAGTCCATCGACACGCTGCGGGCCTCGCTGGAAGCGAAGGGCCTGGCGGTCGAGAAGCTCGGCGTGAACCTCACGCCGGGCGGGAACGGGTCAATTGCGGCATCGCACGGCGCGGGGAGCGCGCACGGCGGGCCGGGAACTGGCGGGAACGGCTCGTCGGGGACCGACGGCCAGAGCGGCCCCAGGCAGGACGCCGGCGGGCAGGGCTATGGGAATCACGACGCGGGCGACGGAAGGTCGCGGTCGTGGCTGGGCGGAGACCAGCGAAGAGAAGAACCTGAGAGGCCCGGCGGAGCGGGGCCGAGAGACGACCAACGCACCAACAACGGCGAAGCGGAAGACTTCGGCGGGCTGTGGCGCCGCCTGAGGCTTGGCGTCGACACACGCGTGTGATGGCCGGAAGATCGAACGGACGTGCGGCGGCGCGGAGCGCGGCGGCGCGATGATGATGTCGTTGGTTGTCGCGTGCGCCGCGTGAGATTCTGCGGCGGCGGAGGTGTGCCATGTCCGCGATCCGAATGGTCACCAGCGGCGATTTCAGATCGTGCGA
>CAYZFW010000037.1:6062-11708 GCA_964477615.1 uncultured Phycisphaeraceae bacterium
GGAGTTCGGTGGGCACGGCCCCCGGCGACAAGTATCAGTCGATGTCGAGCGGCGACTTCCTGAAGGTGATGTTCGCCGAACTGACGCGGCAGGACCCCCTGCAGCCAAGCGAGACGAAGGATCTGCTGGCGCAGATCTCGACCATCAGGTCGATCGAGAGCAATCTGGGGCTCGCCGACAGCCTGAAGACACTCGTCAAGCAGAACGAAGCCGCGGGCGCGGGGAACCTTGTGGGTCAGACCGTCAAGGGGCTTGACAACACCGGCACGCTGACGACCGGGGTGGTGCGGAGCGTGCGCATCGGTCGCGACGGCACCACGCTGAACCTGCTGGACGGCAAGAGCATCCCGATGAAGGACCTGCAGGAGATCCTCGGGTTCATTCTTGAGGACCCGGAGAGCGCGGCACGCGGTGCAGGGGGCGCGAGTGGCGACACCGGCGCTCAAGAGGGTGGCGCGGCGACGCCTTGATGCCACGTTTTAGGTGAGCTTGGATCTGCCGGCTTGCGTGTGAGCGAGAAACGATGACGATCTCCGGTGACATGCTGCGGCGACTTGGATCGGGCGTGAGGCCCGGCGATGTCGGCGCGACGACCGCCGTGGGGAAGCCGCCGGCGGAGTCTCAGGGATTTGACGCGTTGTTCAAGGCGGCGCAGGGCGCGGCGTTCCGATCGGAGCCGGTGAAACTGGGGCGCGGGTCGAAGGTGGAACTCGACGCCGGGCAGTTGCGGCGTTTGGGCGGCGCGGTGGACGCGGCCGAGGCTTCGGGGGGTTCAAAGTTGCTCGCATTTATCGATGGTAAGGGTGTGATCGTGGACGTCGCGTCCCGGACGGTGGAGGGGCTGGCGAAGCCTGGGAGCGGGGTGGTGAACGGGGTCGACGCCGTGGTTGTCGTTGAGGACGAGCCAGAGTTGGTCGCGAGCGAACCCGGCTCGGCCGGTGCGGGTTCGAAAGACGGGACAGCCGCGGCGGAGAAGACGGTTGCGATCGCGGGATCGGGCGTACTTCCGCTGCCCTCGATGGAATCGGTTCGGAATCGGAGTCTGTCGGAACTGCTGGCCTCGCTGAAGGGCGCGGCGTAGCGATTGCTGGGTTGTGCGACGCCGCGGCTTGTGCGTGCGGCGTCGGGTTCGTATGTCTGAGTTGCTATTGAGGTGTTGTCATGGCATCCACCGCCGCGCTGCTCGCGGGTCTTTCGGGTCTGAACGTGAACTCCAGGCGGCTGGAGGTGATCGGTAACAACATCGCGAACGTGAACGTGACGGGGTTCAAGTCGAGCCGGCTGAACATCTACAACACGTTCAGCCGGAACTTCAGCCTGGGCAGCGTGCCGAGCTCGGATTCGGGGGGTACCAACCCCGGGCAGATCGGCCTCGGCGCGACCATCGCCGGCACGCAGCGCAACATGACCAACGCGCCGGTGGTGCCGACAGGTGTACCGACGGACGTGGGCATCGAGGGCAACGGGTTCTTCATCGTCGGCGGCGCCAACAACCGCTCGTACACGCGGGCCGGGAACTTCCAGCTCAACGCCAACAATCAGCTGGTCTCGACGACAGCGCAGCGGGTGCAGGGCTACGGCGTGGACGCGAACTTCAACGTGGTCACCGGCGGCCTCGTGGACGTTGAGATCCCGCTCGGGACCAAGACGATCGCGGAGCCGACGAAGAACGTGAACCTCGCGGGCAATCTGAAGGCCGACGGCACGGTCGCGACGACAGGGTCGGTCACGGTGTTCAACGCGCTGACGACGGGCGGTGCACCGGCGACCGGAGCGACCCTGCTGACCGCGCTCGACCCTGCCGCGTCGATCGTGGCGACCGACACGCTGACCATCTCGGGTGCGACGCGCGGGAGCAAGACCGCACCCGATGCGACGTTCACCGTCGGGGCCGCTTCAACCGTGGACGACTTCATGCGGTTCGTCATGGATGCGCTGGGTATCGCGCCCGACGGCGGATTCAACGTCGCGACGGATCCGGGCCCCGAGCCCGGCGGGTACACGATCGGGCCCACCGGCGCAGTCACGCTGACGGGCAACTTCGGCACGGCCAACGACATCGTTATCAAGGACAGCAACTTCGTGCTGAAGGACGCGGCCGGGGTCGCCAAGACAAGCCCCTTCGGCATCGCGTCCACCACGCCCGCCAACGGCGAGAGCGTGCGAACCGGATACGTCGTGTACGACTCGCTGGGCACGGCGATCAACGTCGATCTGACCATGGTGCTGGCCCGCAAGGACAACACCGGAACCTATTGGCGCGCGTTTGTTCACTCGGCCGACGACACCGACACCGCGCTGCACCTTGAGACGGGCGACCGCCTCGCGACGTTCACCACCGACGTGGCCCTGATGAAGTTCGACAGCTTCGGGCAGCTCGTGAACGGGCCGAAGGTGTCGGTCGAGCTCGACCGCAACAATACCGGCGCGGGCAACCCGCTGAAGTTCGACATGTCGTTCAACTCCGGGGCCGACAAGGTCACGGCGTTCTCAAACACTGGCGGGTCCTCGCAGGTCGCCGCGAAGTTCCAGGACGGCACGCAGATCGGCACGCTGACGAGCTTCTCGGTGGGCGACGACGGCACAATCACCGGCGGCTTCTCGAACGGCCTCAACCGTACGCTGGGGCGGATTGCGCTCGCGGCGTTCAATAACCCGGAGGGACTAATCGACGTCGGCGGCGGGCTCTACCGCGAGGGGCCGAACTCAGGCAGCGCGGTCGTGACGACCCCGACACAGTTCGGCACCGGGCGCCTCGTTGGCAGCGCGCTGGAGCAGTCGAACGTGGACTTGTCGAAAGAGTTCATCGACATGATCCAGAGTTCGACCGGCTATTCCGCGGCCAGCCGGATCATCTCGACGGCCGAGCAGCTTCTGCAGCAGCTCTTGGCGACGGCCCGGTAATCCTTCGTTTGAGTGAGTTCACCGCGACACCGCTGAGGGCGCGGAGCGGAAGGCTGTCTGATTGCTCAGAAAGCGTCGTGCGGTCGTTGCTTCGGCGTCGCGCCGGCAGTTTGCCGGACGGCTGCGAGCGGTGGTTATCGGGGCCTCAGTGGCATCGATGCCCGCGGTTCCGGCGGCTTCTCGGTGGTGCCGTGCGGTGACGTGCGTGAAGGGGGGTGGGTGTTTGCCCGATAGATGTGCTGTGGTCCCGCGCGCTGGGGCCGTGAATGGAGCGACCAAATGGACGCGCTGGCGGTTCTATCTCAGGCGACGGGCGGAGCGGCAGCGGGCAGCGCCGGTGCGCCCCTCGACGCGGGCCTGCTCCTGACCATCGTTGGCGGGAGCGTGACCGCGTGCCTTCTGGCGCTGATCGCGGCCCGCGTGCTGCGGCTTCACCGCACACGTGCGGCGGTCAAGAGCGTCGGATCGGTATCGGCGGAGATCAGGGCCGCGGAGTCGGTCGTGGGCGTCATCGAGCCCAAGCCACGGCATTACCAGCGTGCGGCGTGATTCCGGGAGAGTGAACGAGGGCGGGATTCATCGGGACGATCAGCCATGAGTGACAAAGGACACGACAACAAAAAGGCCGACGCCGCACCCGCGCCTGCGCCCGAAGCGAAAGACGCGGGAGGCAAGAAGGGCGGTCTGCCGGTCAAGACGATCGGGATGATCCTCGGCCTTCTGGTGCTCGAGGGTGGTGCGATCGTGGCCCTGATGAGCATGATGGGCAAGCCTTCGGAAGTGAAGGCCACCGAGGTGCATGACGACCACGACGCCGAGGGCGAGAAGCTGGTCGAATTGCCGGTATTGAGCGAACGATTCACGAACAACTCTTCGGGTCGGCTGTTCGTGTGGGACATGGAGATCCTGATCAAGAGCAAGGCCAAGCACGCCGGGGACGCGAGCGTCCTGGCCAAGGACGCCAAGGCCGCGCCGAAGAAGAAGGACGATCACGGCGGTGGGGACGCAAAGGCCGGAGCGGGACATGCGCCAGCGCTCGGCGTGGCGGAAGAACTGAAGGCTCGTATCGCCGAGGTGCGAACGGGCATCGGCACCATCGTGGCAAGCGCGCAGCACCCATACTTCACCGAGCCGGGTCGCGAGACGCTGACCCGGCAGATCCTCGAGTACCTGCGCGAGGTGTTCAAGCAGGACCCGCAGGGTGAGGAGCGCGTGCAGTCGGTGCTGATCCCCAAGTGCCTGGGGTTCCCGTCTGACTTTGGCGGGGGCTGAACCCCGGCTTAGACCAGCGCTCGCGCGTGGGTCGGTGATCGATCGAACGCTCTTCGACAGGGTGAAGGACCGCGATCTGGGTGCGCAGCTATTGCGCGTCGGCGCACATCCCGCCGGATTGTGGCGGCCGTTGCGCAGAGCATCCGATACATCGACGGAGTGCCTTTCTGCGCGGAGCGCGGCGGGCGAGGTTCGGTGTGGACCCTTTGCGGAGGCCAGGATGGCCGAGACGGATCCAACTCAGGCGGGTGGTGACCCGGGTGCTGGCGGCGGTGATCCGGCGGCGATGGCTGGCGATGCGCTGAAGGCGGCGCAGGACGCTGTCAACCAGATCAACAAGGACACGCCGGCGGCCGCACCCGACGCGGCGACGGCCGATGCGCTGGCCGCGGTCCAGGCGGCGCTCAACGAAGTGAACAATCCGACGGCAACGGCGGCCGCTGGCGGACTTGGTGGCGGGGCGGTCTCGGACGACGGCGCCGCTCCCGAGGCGTTTGCGCTCCCGGGCTTCTCGGACACGCCGGTGGGTGACAGGCCTGCGAACATCGACCTGCTCGCGGATGTCAATCTCAACGTGAAGATCGAACTGGGCCGCACGCGGATGTTCGTGGAGGACGTGCTGCGGCTGGGCGAGGGTTCTGTTGTCGAACTCGACAAACTCGCCGGTGACCCGGTGGACATCTACGTGAACGAGCGGCACGTGGCGCGCGGCGAGGTGCTCGTGCTGAACGACAACTTCTGCATCCGGGTGAACGAGATTATCTCGCCGATGGCGCAGGAAGAAGCGGCGTAGGCGAGGGCGATGTGAAACGGGCGCGCGGAGCGTGCCTTTGCGGAGCCAGGAAGGCGGCGATGCTTCGGGAGTTGCTGGTCATTTCGTGCTGCGGCCTCGGTGCGATCCTCGCACCGGCGGCGCTCGCGCGGGTGGACGGTGAGTCCGGGCCTCTGGCGAATCTCACCAACGGCCAGGTGATCGAGGTGCCCGAGGTGGCGCAGCCTGTGCCACGCGGGAATGACGCTTCTTCGACGGAGCCGATGGTCGTCGTCCCGGTGCGCGGACCGACAGCGGCCGGATCGGTGTCGCCCGTGGCTGGAGCCAAGCGTGACGGAGATGCGGGCAATTCTCGGGGCGTGCAACGCCGTGCGGAGTCGGAGGGCAAGGCGCTGGGGTCCGCATTGGTGGGCGCGAAGCGTGCTGCGACTGGTGCCGGAGCGGGTGCGGGGTCCGGTGGCGCTCAGATTCAGCGGTCCGACGGCTCATCCTGGTCGGACCACTGGGTCGTGCGCACGCTGGCGGCGCTGCTGATCCTCGGCGGGCTGCTGTGGTGCGTGCGGTGGTTCATGGTGCGCGTCGCGGCAGGAGGTGTCGGTGGCCTTGCGGCGCAGCTCGGGGCCGGTGGGCGTTCGCCGGCGGGTGTGATGGAGGTGCTGGGGCGATACCCCGTGTCGCGCGGGCACACGCTGGTGCTG
>CAYZFW010000038.1:0-11379 GCA_964477615.1 uncultured Phycisphaeraceae bacterium
GACGGCGACGTGCGCGCGGATTCTCAGGGCTTTCGGAACCCCCCCGGCCCCGGCGCCGCCGCCCCCATCGCCGCCCCCCAGCCCGAAGCCTCCTCCATCGGCGGATGCATCGGCGGTCTTGGCGCAGGACCTCAGCACGGCGCAAGCGGCGGTGAGCAAGTTCACCAGCGACGCGAGCCTGGTCTCGGCCGGCGCGAGTTTCGCGGCGTCCGGGCTCCAGCAGATCTCCCAGCAGGTGATCGACGCGCAGAGCAAGTTGCAGCCCCCGAATGTCCCTCCTCCAATCCCGAACCCACCGGTGGCACCCGCACCGCCCCCGACGCACGGCTGATCGCCGCGGCGGGGTGGCAAGATCGTTCGACAGACCCCTGAGCGGAGATCTCGGCAACGACCCGGCTCCCGACCTGAATGAGGAATCCCCATGAGCGATGTTGTGAACCCCCAGATCGCCGCCACGCTCGAGTTGCTACGCAAGAGCACGCTCGAGCCGGACATGCTCAAGGCGGCAGGGGCAGGAAAGGCGTATCAGTCGATCGCTCAGTCCGCGGCGATGGCGGTGCAGGACGCGGCGGACAACCTGCGAAACGTGAGCACGATCGGCGCGACGGCGGTCGGCGTGCTGATGGCCCAGTATGTGGAGTCCGGTGATACCAAGTACAAGGACGCCATCGTCGACGCGCAGAAGATCGTGACACAGGCGGTGACCACGTTCCAGAACGTCGGCCAGGCGGCGGCCCTGGTTGTGAACAGCTTCGCGCCGAGTTTCAGCCCACAGAACTCGTGATCACTGTCTGCCTCACGCACCTGCATTGATGCCCGAGAAGTCGCTCATGGCTGCGTCCCCCAATCAATCTCCCGATCGCTTCGAGGCCGGTGCGATCGCCCACGAAGTGCTGCTCAGGGGTGTTCTGGACCTGAACGCGCTTGCCCAGCGTTACCTTGGGGATCACCGCGAGCGTGTGCATGTCCGGGTCGGTCCTGAGCCTCGCGCGGCGGGATGCCAGGCGTTCGCGTACGGGGGAGAGCTCTACATCGACCCGGAACTCTTCGAGCAGCCGATGCGCCGGGTGCTCGAGGTGTTCGGCCACGAGTTGTGCCATGTGGCACAGCAGCGGGCGGGGCGTGTGCGTGTTCGGAACGAGGTGCCGGGTGTACCTTGCAATGCCGATCCGGAGTTAGAGAGGGAAGCTGACGAGTGGGCGCGCTGCGTCGCCCGTGGCGAACCGGCTCCGACCGTGGGCTCCGCGTTGGATCGGCCACCACCACCGGTGCTGCAGCCTGTCGTGGCGGTTGGCGGGAGCGTCTTACAGAGCGCTTCGGACCTTGACGAACGTGCCCGGGCGGTGATCGACTTGATCGACGGAGGCACGGAGTGGCTGAGCCGGGCGATCGGGCCGCATGCTGAGTCGTACTGGTTCGAGGATGTGGAGTCGCTGGTGTCGGGCGTGCAGGAGGGGCTGCACGGATCGCCGCTCATGCTGCTGAGGTCCCTTGGACTCCAGGTGAGCCCTCGGCGTCTGCTGCTTCTGAGTAACCGAATGCTGCTCGACATGCTGACGGCCGAAGGTGTCGGTGGCGACGACGAGGGAGCCGAGCGTCTGGGCAGTGGACCGAAGGGTGGGGTCGGTCCGCCGAACGCTGGGCTGTCGATGAGCCTCCCCCGTCGGTTGGTCGATGAGGGGCTGTGGACGCAGGCGGAACTCGCGAAAGTCCCGGAGTTCCTGCAGCGGCTTGCCCCGGGGGCGGTGCTCTTCCAGGCGGTTGAGATTGGCGAATGGGTGGCGCTGCACGAACTGATGATCGAACTCTCAGCCGCGGGCGGTGCCGAACCGTCGCTTCGCAAGCAGGCGGCGGCCTTCGCGCTCGGGCGTGCCGTGAACCCGGTCGAGTTTGTCGACTATTCGCGTCTCTACCTTTCACTGGCCGGCAGCGTGGGCGAAGAGTCCCGCTCCGATCGTCGACACCGAGGCGGACGCATCGGCGAGATCTGCGACGCGCTGCTCGACGAAGCCAGGGCGTATCTCAGGTGCCCATCGGTGCACCCCGACGCGTCAGCGTTGGATGTCAGTGCCGCTCTCGCGTCGTGGCTCCAGCCGCCGAATCGCCTGGGATTCGCGCGGCTCTCTTCGGCGGCGTGCCAGTTCGCGGCGGGCCTCGCTTCGGTCGCTCCGGTCGATGTCGCTCCTCGCACCCCGGCGGACCTCGCGGACGAGATCAGCCGACACATGCGTGACGTCGAGGCTCATGTGCTGTCGGTCGTCCCGCGGGGACGTTCGGTTACGCAGGACGGGAAGCTCGTCATCTTCAACGCCGAGAACCACGAAGCCCGCTCGACGCTGCGTGTCGATCGCAGCGGCTCGCTCACGCTCGTCTCGCACAGCCGGAAGACCTAGCACGAGTCTCGGCACTCTGGCCGAGCGATCCTAAGGAGAACGCACGGTGTACACCCCGAAGTCGACGCCCGGACACCACCCCCACGCCAAGGCCGCTCCCGGAGCAACCGGGGCCACACCGGCCCAGACGGCCCCGGGTGAGCCCATCAGCGCCGGCGACGCTCGGATGCGCTTGGCCGGCGCCGCGGTTGAGCAGGCGCAAGTACTCACCACCGAGGCGCGTCGGCACCTCGACGAGGCTCGGGCGTCGATGCTCGAGAGTGTGGCGCGGTACCGCCAGTCCATCGGCGAGGCGCTCTCGTCTCTCAGACGTAGCGGCGAACAGCCGGGCGTCAGCTCGGACGCGATCCTCAAGTTGGCGCGAGACCTCAACGCGGAGACTCAGGCGGCCGTGGGTCGGGTGATGGCCTCGTTCACCCAGCACGGCGGTGCGGGCGGAGCCGGGCCAGCAGCCGCAGATGAAGCCACTGGCGACACCCATGCGGGCGATGCTTCGCTCAGCCGTACGACGGAGGCGGACGGGGCGGCCATCGAGCACGCCGAGCGCGAGGCCGAGCACGCCCAGCGTGCCACCGATCAAGCCGCGAGGCAGGCGGAAGCGGACATGGCCCGCGAACTGAACACGGCGCTGCGCGAGGCCGAGCACGCGGAGCGTGAAGCCGAGCACGCCGTCGCGAGTTCGGAAGCCGAGGCCATTCGACAGATCGAGCAGGGGATGCGCGAAGCCGAACACGCGGCCCGCGAAGCGGAACTGGCCATGAGCCAGCAAACCGAGCCACACCATCCGAAGGGCTGATTCGCTCGCCGATCTCACGACGCGCGACAACCTCCGGCAGATGACTGGGGTGTCAGCGTCCGCGCGTGGCTAGCGTTGTTCGAGAACATTGTTCTCGCAGTAATGTCATCACACGAATGAAACCTGCCTGAGACCAGCAAGATCGAACCGGTGCCATCCGTCATGTTCCACGCACGCAAGCTAGGCCGCCACGTGGGGGCACCGCCACGAGTGATGAGTAAACGATGAGCACCCGGGTGCATTCCGGAGATGAGTCAGTGCACGAGTGCTTGTCCGCGAGCTTTCGCCGTCGCGTTGCTCATGATGGGCAACGACGCCGACGCGTCTAACACGTCCGACGCGCTGCAGGTCGCGTCTTCTGTATGCGTTCAAGCACCTCGCTTCTTGCGACGAGCGCTCACGTCTGCCGACGCGTGTGCACCGTGCCGTCGTCAACGCGTGTCTGCTGAAGCTCTGCAAGAAACGTCGGTGGAACGAACGCGATTGCGAAGCCTGATGCCGACGTTCCACAAGGACGGACACGCCGCCTCGACGATCTCTGGCTTGAGCAGCGACGTGGCGAGGATCTGCGGCGTGCCCGGTCACGTTCGCAGCGACAAGTCACCGGGTTCATGGCGGGCATGGTATAGGAGTGGCTGGTCAATACTGGGGGAAAGACGCTCAGATCGAACTGGTCAGCCCGTGGGAGGAGGGCTCGTCGGATGAAGCCGAAGGACCCACCCCGCACCTCGGAGCAATAGTGGAGAAGCCTGGGGTGACTGACGTTGGGTTAGAGCGTTCCTGGGACCAGCATCGCGTGTGGTGTCCCATTCCGACTCGAACCCTAACCTATCCGCTTCCCCCGTGTGGCTTCCGCGATCGTCGCCCCGAGCTTGACGACTGTGGCCATTCTGAGAGCCAGTTTGCTGCCAGCACATGCAAGGCGGTTCCGAACAATACTGCCTTCCTGATCTCCTTTGCTTTCTTCGACAAGGGACCAAACTCGCATCCGATCGGTCTGACGAGGGACTGGCTCGGTCGCGGTTTGTCTTCTGTCCCACGAATCCGCGAAGGACGATGGTCGCTAAGTGCGCGTGATGGGCGGGCGAGGTGGCGCATGGACCAGCCAAAAGTGGACAAGCGTTCCTGGGATCCAATCTCCGGGCGACGGAGGCCAGGAACGCCGGTGGATGGTCCTCAGCGAGCGACGTCCTTGGTTCCAAGATCAGGTGATGCTCGCAGATCAAGCGGCTGCACCGGCACGGCTCGGAAGCCGTGCCGGTCGTTCGGGCGGGCACCCACGGAACGAGCGTTGAGAGCAACCGGTCACCTGCACGTCTCTCCGAAGCGACCGAGGAACGTGACCAAGTCGGCGGTGTTCACAAGGTTGTCGCTGTTGAAGTCACCGCAGCGGGAACCTTGAGGGAGACTAGCACACTCGCGCCCGAACTGGCCTAGGAAGGCAACCAGGTCGGCGGTGTTGACCGTGTTGTCGCCGGCAGCGGGAACCAGATCGGCAGGACAGGGTGCAGGGACGTTTGGCGCGAGGCTGATGCTGGTTGAAACGTTGGGCTGATCCGTCAGAACGCGCTCAAGCACCGCGCTGGAATCGGCTCCCGGAGCGGGGCGGAAAGTTAGCGTTTGGTCGTTGACGGCGATCAGATCGTCCCGCCCGTCGCCGTTCACATCGCCAGCAATGACCAGGCGTGGGCCGGTGCCGGCGTACGCGTCATCAAAGGGCGCAAATGCGGCTTGGTACTCGCCGGGAGAGACCTGTTGCACGTCGTTGCGGAAGACACGGACGACGCGCTGTGAGTTGACGGTGGTCACCACCGAGAGATCGGGGTCGCCGTCGTCGTCGAGATCACCCAAGGCGATGGAACCAGGGTTGATTCCTGCAGGGAGATCGGCCTTTGGCTGGAAGCCGGCGGCACCAGGCCCCGGGCCGATGCCGGGCTGATTGTTGTTAAGAAGGATGCTGGTGGAGTCGGCGCCGAAGTTGGTGACGCAGAGATCGTTGATCTCCTTCGGGTTGTCCAAACCACCGGGCTCGATCTGCACGGGGCGGGGCCCGACGGGCAGCACGCGGCTTGGAAGGCTTGGAAATCCCGCGGCGGGCGGTCGGTAGTAGATGGTAACTGTGCCGTCGTCACGGTTGGTGACCGCGAGATCGAGCGTGGGGCTGGCCGAATCGAGATGCGCCGCGGCAATATCGCTCGGCGCGTCGCCGGTCGAGAGGGTGGCAGCGGCCGCCAGCGTGCCGGCGGTGTTGTTCAGGATCGTGACACTGTTCGAGCCCTGGTTCACCACGGCGACGTCAATCGCCGAGGAACTGTCGCGGAACACGCCGGTGACCACCGCAACGGGGCTGGTGCCCACGCTGATGGTCTGGTTGGTGGTCATCGCGCCGGTGCCGTTGTTGAGGTTGCGCAGGACGGTGAGGGAGTTCGACCCGGCATTGGCGACGGCAAGGTCGGGCACGCCGTCGGCGTTGAAGTCACCCTTGGCCAAGCCGCGCGGGTTGACGCCGACGTTGAAGGTGAGCTGCCCGCCGGTGAAGCCGGCCCATGAGCCGTTAGGGCCTGTATTCCCGGCGTTCTTGAGGATGACGACGGTGCCCGGCGCAGTGGCGGGGTTGTTTGCGTCAGGGACCGTAAGAGCGATGTCGAGGTCGTGGGCGGGGTCATTGTCGAAGTCGCCCGCGACGATGTCGGTGGGAACGCCGCCGACGTTGGCGGTTGAGGGCGGATCGAGGTCAATGTTTTGCGGGAGCGGCGCGACGGAAACGGAGATGCCCGCGCCGCGTTCGCCGAGTCCAGCGGCATAACTAAGCCGCATGAAACGGTCGCCGGCGATGCCGGGGAACACGGCGAGATCAAAGCGCCCGCTGATGGTGCTGGCGTTCAGCAGTGCTGCGGCGGGCGCGTTGGTGGCGGGGGCGAAGATGCCGCGGGGCTCGACTACGAGCGTGCCGGCGATCTTGGCGTTGCCGTTGATCACCAGTGAATCGGCCAAGATGGCCCCATTGTTGTCGCCGGTGCGGAGGCGGAGTGTGCCGGTGCGTGGGCCGTCCTTAGGATCGGTGCCGAGTTGTTGGTAGGCGAAGCCGGGGTCTCCGGGCAGAGTGCTGATGGTGAGGGCTTTGGGCACAAACGGGCCGGCACCCGCGGTGGCTCCGGTGGCGTCGTCGGGTCCGGCATCGCCGAAGTTCAGAACATGGCCGATGACGGTCCCGTCGCCGATGAGCGACGACCCCGGCAGGATGAAGACGGTGCCTGTGTTGGCACAATCGATGAGGCCCTGGTTGCGGACGGTGACGGTGCCGTGGGTGATGTTGAGGTTGAACTTTACTTTGAGGGTGGAGCCGGGGCCGTCAACCATGATCGAGCCGTGGAGGTCGAACACGCCGTCGGGCTGGCTGTCAATGTCGCCCTCGCCGACGTAGATGGACCCGGCGGCTACGGTGGCACCGCCTTGCACGGTCAGGGTGCCTTCACCCTGGTCTCCCACGGAGCACGTGCCGCTGGCGAAGGTGAGTTTGGCCTCGGGGCCGATGACGTTGATGGTGCCGACCTCGCCGAAAGGCTCGGCAATGAAGCCGCTGGAAGCGTTGACGGTGCCGCTGGTGATGTTCAGCGTGGGGTTGTCGAGGACCGCGCCCGAGACGAGCAGCGCGGGGCGAAAGGTCTGCGGCACGCCAGTTGGGCATGATGCGCCGATGCCGGGGGGGCGGAGCGTGAGCGTGTTGCTGAGCGCAGGGGCGCTAAGGGTGACGGTGTTGCGGGATTGCAGCAGGCCACGGGCCGCGTCGCCATTGTTGAATGTGATGGTGTAGGGCAGGCCGGCGGCGTCGAGGAGTGCGTAGAGGCACGAAGTGGGCGTGCTGAAAGACCAGCGCGGGTCATCAGACCATGAGCCAGATTGGGCGCTGAACCACTGGCGGTCATTGGGGCAGACGGGGCAGCGGAAACCCTCGTAGCAGCCGCGGTCGACGGTTCCGTTCTGGATTCGCGGGGAGCCGTCGAGGTCGAAGGGGAGAAGTTCCGTGGTATCTCCGTCGCGATCCATGTCCAGTGTGTCGTTTGGCAACAAGAGATTTGGATCGAAGCTGGCGCTGACGATATCGAGCGCGGGCGAGCCTTGTGTAAGTCGAAGGTTGCCGTAGTTGTCATCGAATCCGCCCCAAACGCCATCGGGCCCGGGGCTCGGGATCGAACTGAAGACCGGGTTGGTGTCGGCGTTGTTGAGGATGCCGCCCGCGACATAAGTCGTGCCCGTCCATCCTTGCACGAGGCAGTTCATGATCTCGAGCGACGGGAACGCGCCGGTTGAGACCTGCGCGAGTTCGGCGTCGTCGGGCGACGTGTTGTGCCACACAAGGCTGTTGTAGATGGCAATCAGCAGATTGGGCGGCGAACTCACCACCGCCACGCCCCCGCCGCGTGCTTGGGCATGGTTGGAGGCGATGGTGGTGTTGCTGACGCGGAGCCGGCCGCTTTCATTGAGGGCCACTCCGCCGCCGACCGCATCGACACCCGAAGCGCGATTGCCGACGACGAGGCAGCCGTCGAGGACCGCCTCGGCGGAGTTGGACACCCCGACGCCGCCGCCAAACCTGGCTGTGTTTCCGAGAAACCGGCACGAAACGGCAGTGACGCGCGCGGGTGTCGAGTTCGTGAACTGGGCGCCGGCGCCGCCGCCGGTCTGGGACGCGGTGTTCCGCAGGAAGTCGCATCGAAGCAGTTCAACCTGAGCGTTCTCGTGCGCGAACACACCGCCGCCGTTGCCGTTCTCGGGTGGGCCCACGGCGCCATCGGCGATGTTGGATTCAAAGTGTGAGTCGATCACTCGCGCCGATGTGCCAGAGCCTCGGACGCCCAACCCGCCGCCGCCCCTTTGCGAGGCGATGTTGCCGATGAAGGTACACCGATCAAAGATCGGCGAGGCACCGAGGTGGACATACGCGCCGCCGCCCATGTCGTTCGCGATGTTGTCGATGAAAGATGTATTGCGAATGACCGGCGAGCCGGCCGCAGTGACCAGAATCCCCCCGCCAGAAGTGGGCACGCCGATCCCATCGGCGTTGCCGGATCGGATGATAAAGCCATCAAGCACGACGTTGTTCGCCGCCTCAGCATGAACAACGTTCTTGCTGTTGTCGCCCCGATTGAGCCCGCCGGCCAGATCGTTGGCGTTCAGATCGCCCGAAAGAGCGGTCGGGTTCTGGGTGATGTTGCGCTGGGAGAGCGAGGTCTCATTCCCAGCGAAGCCGCCATAGACGGCGAGGTCGTCGCGGAGGTTGAAAGATGCGGTGCGTGGCCCGTTGGGGGGCGCGGGGGTGTAGGTGCCGGTGGCGACCCAGAGTTCGCGGACCCAGGGAGCGTCTTGAAGATCGGTGAGGGCGGTGCGGAGGTCGCGGTAGGCGTTGAGCCAGGTATCGCCTGTGCCGTTCGAAGGGGCGGACGCGCGTACGTGGAGCCTCGGGAATGCGCGATTCCGCAGCACATATAGCCGGTCGGGCGGCGTGGAACTCAGATTGGCTTGTGCGACAACAAGGTCTGCCTTCGATCCAGCACGGAACACGCCGTGCGCAATTCGCAACTGTCTGGCTTGGGCGGGGATGTCAACTCGTGCTCCGAATCCGCCTTGTCCATCGTTCAGAAGTACGGCAACAAACAGATTCCCATTACTGGCGATCGCAACATCCAGATCGCCGTCAAAGTCGAAGTCGGCGGCTGTCATCGACTCGGGCGACTCACCGACCGGTACATCGCTTGCGACGAATGTGCCGTCGGTGAGTTGCAGGAATACACGGAAGGAATCCGACGGGGGGGTCTGTTGAGAGCGCGGAACACCGATGTCCACTCGGCCGTCGCCGTTGAGGTCTGCCGCGACGAGTGAGTAGCCGTACCCATCAAGGGTCAGAGTTGCTCGAGTAGCGAACGAGTAGCCGCCTTGATTCTCCAGGAGTTTGACCGATCCGTCGATCAGAACGGCGATATCCCGAAGGGCGTCGTTGTTGAGGTTGAGCGAAAGTATGGCTCGGGTTCCCGACGTGAACACGACCGGCGGCGCATTCGCCACGGTGAGAGACCGGTTCCCATTGTTCCGCACAACGAGGACTTCGTTGCCGTTCGAGGAGCCCATCAGGAGGTCGAGCCGCGAGTCATTGTCGATGTCAACAATCGCCAGCCCATTCCCGTTGGTGCCGACCGCATAGACCTGGGGGTGCTCGAAGAGTCCGCCGGCCAGTCCCCAGAGCACGCTGAGTTGGCCAAGAGCGTGCCCGACAATGAGATCGCGGTGCCCGTCGCCATCGATGTCTGCGCAGTCGATCGCTCTGGGGAGCGTTTGCGTGGGATAGTCAACAAATCCAGAAGGCGATTGACTGGCAACCTGCCGATGCACGCGTACCCTGTTCGAGCCAATCGCCGCGACATCATCGAGTCCGTCGCCGTCAAAGTCTGCGACGATGATGTTCTGAGCTCCAGTGTCCAAGGGCAGAACTTCACCGCCGGTGAACATTTGAGGCAGCGGTCGTGCCAACGCGTAGTTTGCGCACCCGGCAACAATCGTGGCCAAGAGCCACAAGGTGTCCGATCCGGGCGACGTCGCATCACACTTCGTCAGTGAGCGCAGGTCACCGTCACCTGCGCATGACCCGCACCCAGCGCGCCCCCGCTCGACGCCGGCGTGCCTGCCGAACATGCTGGCGATCGCCCGCATCAGCTTGAACACCATGAGAATCCTCCCGTCAATGATCCGAAACCAAACTCACACATCACGAAACCCGAGTGAGCACGATCATGCCCCCTCTGGGCACACCCCCGCACCGGCTTCGGTCTGAACTTGGGTCGTCCGCAGCCGATACGGAAGTCCGCAACCTAAAGAGATCGTGGCCAGAGCTGCGCGCGCCGAAACAGCATCCTCATGCAACGGTTACAGCCTATGACTGCGGGGCTCCGTTGGCAATGGAATTTCAGCCCTTCGGACCCCTCTTTGCCGCTGTTCCGCGTAGGAAATGCTCTCGCGACAGAATGCGGCTGCTCACTAACGGAAGTCTTTCGTCACCGTCCCCTCTTCTTACAGCACCCCTTCGGGGGCGTGTGTCGCCGGGGTAGAACACGCCGGGCTTGAACGTTGATGCTTCGGCTGCGGTGGATTGGATGAGCCGTCGGGGAAGCGCACGCCCTGGCCGTCGGCGAGCGGCAGGGTGCCGTGGATGGTGAGCCGGTCGTTGGTGGCGGGGCCGCCGACCCCGACATTCTCGCTTTGGTTGATGAAGAGGCCGCGGACGGAATCGGCGCGGGGCGTGGTGCCGAGGAGTTGGCGGGAGAATGCCTGCGTGGCGTCGCCTGGCGAGACGGGGAGGACAGTGAGCTGCAGGTATCGCAGCGTGCCTTCGAAACTGGCGTCGGGGAAATCAAGCGGGACGGTGAAGAGGCCGCTGAGGATGGAAACGCTGGGGGATTCGAAGGTGGCGAGCGGGCTGCCGCCGGTGGGCTGGTCAAAGAGTTCGAAGCGAAGGGCGCGGGTTTGTGTGGCCACCTGGCCGTTCTGAGTGAAGCGGCCCTGATAGACGATGGGCTCGGCGATGGCAAAGGGGGTGGGGACGAGGGTCAGGGCGAGGGCGGCGAGGAGGGTGAGTGCGGGGGGTGCGCGTGAGGATTCGCATGCGATGAGTGATGGTTCGCATGGGGCTGGTGGGGCGGGTTTGGGATGCCCGGTGCTTTTTGCGGGCGGGGGCGGGGGCGGGCTTTGGCGTGCCGCTTCTCGGTCGTGACGGGGTTGGCGCGGGGATTCCTCCCGGCAAGTTGCGACGGTGCCCCAAGTATGACCCGGTGAGGGCGGAGTGCAAATCCGACGTGGGACAGTGACCGAACATTGCGCACGGAGGCAGTCCGAGTTGGTGAGATTCTGCTGAGGAAGATGCCGGGACCGCCCGAGCGCAGCATGCTCACGCGAGCGTGGGCATGCCACCCCGCGTGGCACGAACGCGGGCACACGACAATTGATCACGGGCAGGTCAACCCGAACCTGCCCAGGAACGTGACCAGATCCGGGGTGGTGACGGTTCCGTCGCCGTTGAAGTCGGCGCCGTTGCAGCGGCCTGATCCGCGCTCGACGGCACCCACGTCGGCGCCGTTCGAGCCCGGCTGGGGAACTGCGCCGGGCACGAGGAAGGGCCGCAGCACGCCGAGTTGGTCGGCC
>CAYZFW010000039.1:0-11329 GCA_964477615.1 uncultured Phycisphaeraceae bacterium
GGTCTTGTGGCGGAGGCCCGTGAGACGGTTGAAGAGCGTCGTGTAGGGGAAGAGGGTAGATCTCGGGGGCCGGCGGATCAGCGATGCACGGTCGCCGGTTGAGGCAGGAGCGCCGCCGTTTGCGGCGGCGGCCGGGGGGAAGGTTGGCGGGGTTGGCGGAGGGACGGTCGCGGTCATGCATCACCCCCCGCCCAGCGGTTGCGGGCAAAGCGGCGGGTCATTCGTCGACACCCACCACGACGCGGGCCGCGAGCGGTGCGGCCAATCCGATGCGGCAGCACGCCCCGTGGGCCCCGACGACACTCACGATGCAGGGCTGTCCAGGACGGCAGAGTTTCACTTCCGCGTTGGCCCGCAGGCCCATGGCCCGGAGCAGCGCGGCGTCTTTCGGGTCGAGTTGATTGGTCAGCACGCGGCCGACTTCGCCGCTGCGGAGTTGGGTAAGCGGGATGCGGCGCACGGTGATCTCGGGTTCGGGTGGCGGGGTGCCGCAACAGGATGATTCGGCGTGGTGCATCAAACGTCGCGCTCCGGTGCGAGGGGCGCGTTGCTCCCGTGAGCGTGCGCCGGTGGGGTCGTCCTGGGCCGTTGGATCATACTCGGAGTGTTGAGAATGAGTCGCAGTATCGCGGCAGGGTCGTGCGGACGCCGAGAAGACCGAACATTTAGCGAACAAAAGGCCCCTTGCGGGGCCTTGGCGCTGCGGCTGGTTTGTAGGTCATTGGCGGGAATGCACCGCCACACGACCGCGTCATCGGGTGGCAGGAACCACGATGCAGCCGTTGAGGCAGGCCTGGAGGGTGGCCCGAGCGGCGTCGATGGCGCGTTGGCGGTTGTTGTTGATCGCGGTGATCTGCTGGTTGAGGGCCCGCTGAGCGTCGGCCACGCGGTTGTCGAAGGTCACACTGCAGATCGTCACGTCGTTGGCGTAGGTGGTCGCGGCGTTCTCGAGGCAGCGGCCGATCTTCCAGATGCGGATGCGGGGGACCATGCAGCGGAGGGCGGCGGCGGCGTAGCGCGTGGCGGCCTCGGCCACGCAGAGGTTGAAATCAGTCTGGGCGAAATCGATGGCGTCCTGGAACTGCTGGTTGGCGTTGTTCATCGCCTGCTGCCACGCGGCGTTGGCGGCGGCGACGGCGGCGTTGTACGCGTTGACGCACGCGATCGCACAGTCGGGATCGACTTCGGGCTGCACGGCCTTCTCCGCGCTGAGCGTGCCGTCGACGGCCGCGGCGGCCTGGTCGCCGAAGCCGAGGCCAAAGACCGCGCTGTCGGGTGGCAGGACGTTGTTGATCAGGAGCCGGGACTGGAAACCGTCGGCGGCGGTCTTGGCGGTGCCCGCGAGGCCTTGAACGGCAACGGCGCCCTGATCGGTGTAGACGACTCCGATGACGGCGGCAAATGTGACCTGATTCTCGGTGGCCCATGCCTTCTCGGCGGGCGTGAGGCTGAGGTTTGCGATGTTGACTTCGATCGCGCCGACGGACTTGAAGACGAACGCCTCGCCGTTCTCGTTGACGCCCTGGTACTCCCCGGCACCGGTGACGGCTTTGTCGAGGGCGTACTCGGCATCCTCCTCCCACGGGCTGGCGAAGAGAGTCGTCCAGATGTTCTTCTGCACCTGGAAGTAGTCGTACGCGGCCTGTTCGACGACGGCACCGGCGGATGCACGCGGGGTCATCACCCCGCCCGCGGCGCCAGCGATACAGGCGCAGGCCAAGGCACCCACGCCAGCGGCCCGACGAACCCACGCGAAGACGCCACCGATGCTTGTACGCAGCGATCCCATGAGAACCTCCTCCCGGCCAGACTGGCCGGAACACGACGGACTCTGAGTGCCGGGGCCGACATGACCCCGACTCGCCGCAGGTTCATGGCTTTGTCGAGAGCGTGCGATGCAAATGACAAGTTATCTACTGCAATATGTAGGAGTTAATGACGTATTTACTCTTTCATATGTTACTAACCGGTGCCCGAGAATGTAATCGAATACACGGGCACGGGGTTTGCGGCATACTGACACGCATCCGTGTCTGCGGCAAGACATGCGGCCTCCACAAATGCGTGTGTGCAGGGCCCATCGAAACACAAATATGTGCCTTTGAGATCAGATCAACCGTGCAGATCTCAGAGATTCTCGGCAAAGAACGCCATCATCCGCACGTACATCCGCTCCACCACCTCGGGATCGACCACCATGTGGGTCTGGCCCGCCAGGGGCATGAAGTCAATCCACTGCGAGGTGCCAGTGCGCACGGCCTCGTCCATGAGCTTGAGGCTGTGGGTGAAGTAGACATTGTCGTCGGCGCTCCCGTGGATGAGCAGCAGCGGGGTCCGGAGGTCTTTGACCCAGGTCATGACGTTGCCGACGCGGTAGCCGTCCTTGTTCTCCTGCGGGAGGCCGAGGTAGCGTTCGGTGTAGTGGGTGTCGTAATCGGCCCAGTCGGTCACAGGGGCGCCGGCGCAGGCGGCCTTGTAGACGTCGGGGCGACGGCAGGCGGCCATGGCGGCGTAGTAGCCGCCGAAGCTCCAGCCGAAGACGCCGACGCGCTGCGTGTCGAGCTCGGGGTACTTCTCGCCGAGCAGTTTGAGCGCGGCGGCCTGGTCGCCCAGTTGCAGGTCGATGAGGTTGCCGTGGGTGAGGCGTTCCCAGTCGCGCCCGCGCCCGGGGGTGCCGCGGTTGTCGATGCAGACGACGATGAAGCCGTGGTCGGCGATCCACTGATGGAGCGTGTATGAGGCTGCGGTGCGGGTCACCGTCTGCGAGGTCGGGCCGGTGTAGACGCTGCAGATGATGGGGAGTTTCGCGCTTGGCGGGCGGTTTGAGGGTCGGATCAGTGCCGCGTGCCAGAGCGGCTGGTTGTTCTCACCGCCGACGGTGGTCCACTCGATGCTCGGCGGCTTGGCGGGGCTTTCGGCGACAGACGTGATCTCGCCCGCGGGTGTCCCGAGGCCGCGTTCGCCGTCCGCGCGGCGGAACACGCGTGCGGAGAACGACCCGCTTTGCGGCGTGGTGCTCAGGACGATGGTCGAGCCGTCGTCGCTGACGCTCGCGCCGTGGACGCCGGGCCACTCGCACGTGAGGCATTTGGGAGCCGGGTCGCCCTCGCGGTATTCGATGCTGAAGAGGTGCGTCTGTGTTGGCTCGGTGATGATCGCGCCGTCGGCACTCGAGACGGCGGAGGCGAGAACGAGCGTCTCGCGGCGTGAGGTGTCAACTTTCACGAGCGAGCGCAGGTTGAGTTCGCCGCCGGCGACCATGCGCTTGACGCTGGTCGTGGGGCCCTCCATGCGCCACTGCAGGTCGGTCCAGCCGGCGCCCTCGGAGGTCCAGAAGAAGCCGGGGAGGTCGTCGCTGAAGGCGGGCATCTCCTGGTCGAGGTTCACCCACGCGGGGTCGGTCTCGGTGAGCAGGAGCTGCGATTCCCAGGTGCGCGGGTCAAAGCGAATCAGGCGGCTTTCGGTCTGGAGGCGGTTCTGGACGACGAGGTAGACGCCGCGCTGCTTCTCCCATTTCACGGTGGCGAGATAGGGGAAGTTGACGCGGTCCCAATCGATCGGGCGGCGACCGGTTCCATCGACGTTCACGACCGACAGGGTGACGACGGCGTTGTCCTTGCCGGCGCGGGGGTAGCGCCACGACTGCGGCTTCGCAAACGGGCGGAGCGGGTCGGCGATGAACACCTCTTCAACCATCGAAGTTTCGGTGGTCTGGTAGATGATCGACTTGGAATCGGGGGACCACCAGTAACCTCGGCTGCGTCCCATTTCCTCTTGAGCCACGAACTCGGCATCGCCGTGGGAGAGCGTTTCGGTGGCGCCGTCGGTGAGGCTCGTTTCCGCGCCGGACGCGAAATCCACCACCCACAGGTTGCCGCCACGAGTGAAGGCAATCTTCGCGGCATCTGGGCTGAAGCGTGGGTCGAGCGGCGCCGGTGCGTTGGGATCGGCGAGCTTGATCTCGCGTGCGGTTGCATCGGCGGTCGAGACCACGAAAAGCCGGCCCGAGAGGGGCACGAGCATCGACCGGCCGTCTTTGGAGAGCTGGAACGACGCGATGCCGCGGGCGCTCTGGCGGGCGCGTTCGCGGCGGGCCTTTTCCTCCGGGGACAAGTTCTCTTCGCCGGTGCCCAGCAGCCGCTGTGCACTGAGGAACTCCCGCTCTTTCCCGGTCGAGACATCGAGCGCGAAGAGCGATTGCACGCGGTCGCGCGGGCCGGAGCGGAGGTAGTAGACGGTGCCGCCGTCGGGAGAGATCGCGAAGGAGTTCGGCCTGCCGCTGCGGAAGCGGTTAGTTTCGGCGAACTGGCGGAGGAAAGCGGGGTCGGCGGAGGTCGCGGCGGCGCGGGCGGGCGGCTTCTCGACGGATCGCGGCGTGCCGGTGCAGCTAGCGGCCAGCGCCGCGGCGGCCGCGATGATCATGGGCATCGTGCGGCGCGCAAGGGGAAGAACGGGGGCGGGTGTGCGGCCGGCGGCGTCGGGCGTGTTCATGCGGGCATGATGTCGGCGGTGGACCATCGCCGCAAGCGCGCGATGCGGGCGGCGCTGGTCCGGAGCCTGGCTTCGCCGCCGTCGATGCGGCCGTCGCGGAGGGCTTGGGCGATGACGGCGTGCATGCGTGGTGCGGGGTGATCCCCTTGCGTGTCCGGGGCGTTGAACCCGTCGAGCAGGATGTCCGCGCCGGCGTTGATGGCGAGGACGATGGCTTCGTCGGGGCCGTAGCGGCGTGTGACCGCGCCCATATCGAGCGAGTCGGTGACCACGACGCCGGTGAAACCGAGGGACTCGCGGAGCAGGCCGATGGTGTGGGCGCGGCTGAGGCTGGCGGGGTGGTCGGCGTCGATCCCGGCGTGGTAGAGGTGGCCGGTCATGACGAGCGTGCGCGCGGGGTCGATCCGAGGGATCAGCCGCTGGTACACCGCGAGTTCCGGGTCGGCACGCCATGCCGCGGTGACATCGACGAATCCGGCGTGGGTGTCGCCTGTGGATGAGCCGTGCCCGGGGAAGTGCTTGAGACACGTGGCGACGCCGAGGCGTGTGTGGGCCTCGATGACTTCATTGGCGCACGCGGCGATGTGGTCGCGCTCGATCCCGTAGGAGCGCTGCTTCCCCGCGATGATCGGGTTCGCTGAGTTCACTGCGGCGTCGAGGCAGGGGGCGAAGTTCACATCGATTCCGGCATCGCGGACCGTCCGCGCGAGAACGCCGGCGGCCTGGGCACGTTCGGCGGGCTCCATCTCCCCCACCGCCGCGGGTGATGGTGTGGACGGGAACCCGCGCAAAGGGTTCAGGCGTGCGACCATGCCGCCCTCCTGGTCGACGGAGATCATGACTGCGGGACCGAGCCGCGCCCGAAGTTGATCGCACAACGCGGCGATCTGAGCCGGGGATTCGATGTTTCGCGGGGCGTCGAGGCGTGCCGCGCGGTCGTCTGTGCCCGCTTCGCGGTGGCGGAGGTAGTCGGGCAGGTGAACATCGAAGAGGCAGATGCCGCCGACTTTGGCGTGCTCGCACGCGGCGAGGTCACGCTCGAAATCGGGCGTGCCGGGGCGGCCGCGCACGCCGACCATCAGCATCAGGCTGATGACGGCGTCGAGAGGCATGGCGGATGGGTCGGCGAGTGGCATCGGGATCGAGGGTAGCCACCCTCCTCCCCGCCCCCTCTTGCCTCTACCTCTTCCCTCTTGCTCTCCCCAAGAAACAACCACGCCCCGCGCAGTGGCGCGGAGCGTGGTGTGGCGTGCCCCGTCGGACTCGGGCAGGAAAGGCTTGTTGGATCGCCGGGATTTCCCGGCGGGTCGCGCTTAGTCGAACAGGCTGGAGGTCGTGGGCAGCGAGGCGGGCTTCAGGTTGATGGTCGTCTCGATGCGGCAGTTCGACTGGGTGGTGTGGCGTTCGGCGAAGAACAGGGTGAGGGTGTTCTTCTGGTTGGGCTTCATGAGGTCGCCCAAGCGGTCGAGCTGGACGGTCTGGCTGGTGGCGCCGTGGACGCCGCCGATGTCGATCACCAACTTGCCGTTGATGAAGACCCAGACGTCGTCGTCACCGATGAAGGTGAAGGCCTGACCCTCAGATGGCTTGTAGATGAACTCGGTGGCGAGCTCGAAGGAGAAGCCGAAGTTCTTGGTCTGGCCGGAAGGATTGCCCCAAAGTTCGTTGTTGATGGGGAAGAACCCGCCACGGCTGGAGTAGGTGGGGTCGGTGCGGTCGTCGAAGACGTAGAGATTGGAGTTGGTCTGGCGGATGAGCTTGATGGGGACCTGCTTGGACATATTGACGCCGGGGACGTCGCGGAACCACTGGGCGAAGGACTCGGCGCTGGCGATGCCGCCGGGGTCGGCGCTGCCGGTGAAGGAACCGGCGGTATCGCCGGCGGAGGCGTTATAAATGGCAGGGTTGATGTTGCGGCGGGCGGAGTCACGCCACTGGGAACTGACCTTCTTGCCGCCACCCTTGAAGACGGGCTTGCCGTCGGCGTCGAGCGTGTCGTTCAGGTTGCCGGTGTACATACCGAAGCCGCCGGCGGGCTGGCGCTGGAAGTCGGGGTGCCCGCCGGTCTCGGTGCGGGCCTTGAAGTCGCGGCAGATGCCGACGAGATTCAGCTCGGCGGGGAGTCCGGCATAGGGGTCGGTGCCTTCGCGCCCGACCGCCTGCCCGCCGCTCGACAGCACAATCGCGGCGGCGGTCGCCAGGCCTGCGGCGGTGAGGACGAACTTGGTCATGGGCTTACTGCGGTCGGTCGTGTTCATGGTGATGCTCCTCCGGTCGCGGACGGGTGTCGCAGAACGATCCCCTCACGCCGCGGGCACACACCCGGGACGCTTGCCACGAAGGGACCGCCTGTCTGGTGGCCGCCGGGGGATGCCCCCGTTGGGTCGCGTGCCCCCCGGAAAGGGAGCCCCGGCACCCGTGCGGCGCGTCGAGTCAGATCAACCATGTGAATCAGCGGCGCGGCGTGCAAGCGCTGGGGCCGCGTTTTCAACGCTCAGGGGTCCGTCTGTGCCGATGAAACGGGCGGTGACGGTGTGGGCCCCGCTCGGGCGGGACGGCACGGCCGCTTACCTACCATTTCATGACTTTTTCCCGGACCCGTCTCGCGCCTCAAAGGGCCGCGGAGGGGCCGGAGGAGTGAGATTCACAGCATGGACGCATTCGTCATCCAAGGCGGCAACAGGCTCAAGGGACGGCTCCGCATCAACGGGTCGAAGAACGCCAGTCTGCCCCTGATGGCCGCCACCCTGCTGACGGATCAGCCCGTGCACCTTCGCGGCGTGCCGCGCCTCGCCGACATCAACAACCTCCGGCGTCTGCTGGCGGAACTCGGCGTCTCGCAGGGCGAACTGGCCAGCAACGACCAGGGCGTGGACATCTCCTTCCGGGCGGATGATCTATCCAAGGTCCACGCCCCGTACGACATCGTGCGGACCATGCGGGCGAGCATCTGCGTGCTCGGCCCCCTGCTGGCCAAACGCGGCCAAGCCCGCGTGTCGATGCCCGGGGGCTGCGCCTTCGGCGACCGTCCGGTTGACCTCCACCTCCGCGGCCTGCGGGCCCTGGGGGCACACATCGCGCTCGAGCAGGGTGACATCGTGGCCCGCGCCCCGGTTTCGGGGAGGTTGCGCGGCGCGAAGGTGTTCCTGGGTGGGCCATCAGGTTCCACGGTGCTGGGCACGGCAAACGTCATGTCCGCCGCGACGCTGGCCGAGGGTGTGACGGTGATCGAGTGCGCCGCCTGCGAGCCCGAGGTGGTGGACTTGGCCAACCTACTGAACGCGATGGGGGCGCACGTGCGCGGGGCAGGAACGCCCCGGATCGTCATCGAGGGCGTGAAAGAACTCCACGGGGCGACGCACGACGTGATGGCCGACCGCATCGAGGCCGGGACGTACATGATGGCCGCGGCGATCACGAACGGGAACCTGACCCTCGACAACGTGCCGATGGACGCGCTGATGGCGCTGCAGGACGTGTTCGAGACCATCGGGGTTCATGTGCGCACGCTCGAGGGCAAGGACAACAACCCCATGGCGTGCAGCGTAGAGGTTTCCTCGGACCGGGTGCTCCGCCCCGCCCAGGTGACCACCCAGCCGCACCCCGGCTTCCCGACCGACCTCCAGGCCCAGACCATGGCCCTGCTCACGCTCGCTCATGGCAACAGCGTGATCACCGAGCGGATCTACCAGGAACGGTTCCTCCACGTCGCGGAGCTCAGCCGCATGGGTGCCCAGTTGTTCCGTCAGGGGCCGACGGTGATCGTGAGCGGCGTGCGGGAACTGGTGGGGGCACCTGTCATGGCGAGCGACCTGCGGGCCAGCGCCTCGCTCATCCTCGCGGGCCTCGCGGCCAGCGGTCGGACGATTGTTCGGCGCGTCTATCACCTCGACCGCGGGTACGAGAAGATGGAAGAGCGGCTGAAGGCCGTGGGCGCGGACATCGCCCGCGTGGACGACCGGGAACTGCCGGCCGGCGATGAGTGAGGCGGTGCTCGGTGTGGCGGCCTGTGACGGGCGATAACCCCACGTCAGGGTCGTCTCCGTGTGAATCCGCTTGGAGACTGCACATCCGAATCGCACGGTGAAGGCTCGGGCCGGCGTTCTGCCGTTCCCTCAGGAGCCTGCACATGAACCGGATGCCGCGTTCTCTCTTTGCCGTTCTTGCACTCGCCACGGTTGCCTCCGCCGCGCCCGCGGCGATCATCTTTGACGACGACTTCAACGGCGAACGCGGGGGCCTCGGCACCCTTAACTTCAGCTCGTTCTCGAAGTGGAATGTCACCTCCGGCAGCGTGGACCTCATCGGCAACGGCTACTTCGACTTCCTTCCCGGCCAGGGTCTGTTCGTCGATCTCGACGGCTCGACGCGCGACTCCGGGCTGTTCAGCACGGCCGATTTCTCGCTCACGCCGGGCACTTATTCCGTGACGTTCTCGCTTGCGGGCAACCACCGGGGTGGGAGCGAGGACGTGACCGTGTCCTTCGGCGACTGGTCCAGCACGTACCGGCTGCTCTCGAACGACCCGCTGACCAGCCGCACGGTGGAAGTGAACATCCCCGCGCCGACGACCACGCGTCTGGCGTTCCAGAACGCCGGGGGTGACAACATCGGGGCGCTGCTGGACGATGTCCGGATCACGAGCATCCCGTCGCCCGTGGGCGGTGCGGTGCTGGGGTTGCTGGGGGCCACGCTGATCATGCGCCGGGTCCGCTGATTCGAATGGGGCAGGAATCGGGCGTATTCTGCCCTCATGACGCGCAAGAACATCGTCCTGCTCCTGACGGTGCTGTTCATCGTGGACGCGATTGTCGTCGGCACGCTGGTCGGTGCGGTCAATCGTTCGGTGGGGGTCGGCCTGCTCGCGGGGGCAGGGGCGATCGCGCTGCCGTTCACGCTTGTCGGGCTGCTGATCACCGGCATTCTTCGGGCCGCGGGCTGGGGGCGGCTGGTCTCGGCGTTCCCCGCGGTGCCGCCCGCGGACGGCGTTGTGGGGAAGATGGCCGATTCGCTGAAGATCGGCGGCGTCTCGATGAACAACGCGATCGAGTGCGCCGTGGATGACAACTACCTTCATCTCACCCCGCTGATGTCGTTCGGACGGTTGTGCCCGCCGGTGTCGATCCCTTGGGAACATGTCACGTTTCCCGAGGGCGATACGCCCAAGGTCGGGCTGCTGACGGGCAAGCGTGTGCATCTCGTCGCGCAGGGTGTGAAGATGTGGGTGCCGGCGGCGATTGTTGAGCGGGAACTCGCCGTGCGCAGTGCGATCGAGCGCGAATCGGTGGCCGCGGCGCCCGATGGTCCAGCACGCGAATAGACTGCCGCGAACGGTCCGTCGGAATCTCGTATCACCACCTCGGAACACCACCATGCCGCTGAAGATGACCCTGAAAGACCTTGCCCAGGATGCGCTGCGGCGCATCCCCGAACTGGACGCCGACGAGCTGGTGGCCATGATGGAAGCCCGCGAGCACGCCCGGCCCGTGGTGATTGATGTGCGTGAGCCCGACGAGCGGGCGCAGGGCTACATCCCCGGTTCGGTCTTCATCCCCCGCGGCGTGCTGGAGCGCGACATCGAGAAGGCCGCGTTCGGTCACGCCGCGACCGACGCGGACCTCGAACGCCCAATCGTCTGCGCGTGCCAGGGCGGTAGCCGCAGCGCGCTCGCCGCGGACTCGCTGAAGCGGATGGGCTTCGTCAATGTGTACTCGCTCGAAGGCGGGTTCAAGGCCTGGGGCGCGGCGGGCAAGCCGGTGGCCCACGACCGAACGCACTGAAACGCCATGAATCCCACGCCCCATGTTCGACTCCGCCCTGTCACGATGGCGGACGTTCCCGAGCTCTTCCGCCAGCAGTCCGACCCCGAATCGAATGCCATGGCCGGCGTCAAGCCGCGCACGTGGGAGCTGTTCGAGGCGAAGTGGAGGGCCATCCTTGCGGAACCCTCCATCACCCCACGCGCCATCATCGCGGCGGACGAACTCGTCGGCAGCATCTCGTGCTTTCCTCTCGATGGCCAGCCCGCCGTGGGCTATTGGATCGCCCGCGAACACTGGGGCAAGGGCTACGCGACACGCGGGCTCGCACTGCTGCTTGAGGAAATCACCACCCGCCCCCTCTACGCCCGAATCGCGGCGAGCAACGCCGCTTCGATGAAGGTCCTGCTGCGCTGCGGATTCGTCGTCACCCACCACCAGCCCGGCCCGGAGGACGACCGCTACCTGCCCTGCGAGGAGGCGTGCCTGATCCTGCGGTGATCGGCGCGGCGCTCTTGTCGCGCGACGGGGGGACCTCTGTCGGTCTCGTTCCAATGGGCACCTCTGCCGCGAAGAGCGGCGCGAATCTCCGCCGCAGCACCAGCAGCAGCGACGAGGGCTCGAGGAAACTCGGCGGCGGACGGAAGTACACCTCGTGGAGTTTCTCGCCCGGGCGCGGCGCAATCGGCCGCACCGTTCCCTTCACGCCCTCGAGCGCGGCGAGCACCGGCACCGGCGATTCGCAGCGGATCACCACGTCCTGCTCGTGCAGGTTCATCGAGCGCACGCCCATCAGGTGGGCCCCGATGCGCACGGCGGCGAGTTCCACCAGACGCTGCGCCGGGGCGGGCATCGGGCCGTACGCCTCGGTGAGTGCCTTCTCGCACGCACCGAGTTCATCAAAGGACTTCGCGGTGGCGAGGCGGCGGTACGCCTCCAGCCGGCGTGCCTCGCTTGGGATGTACACCTTGGGCAGTTGGCCGGTGAGGCCGAGATCGAGCGTGGTCTCGGTGGGTTCGACGGGCTTCTCGGCTTTCACCTCGTGCGTCGCCTGTTCCAGCAGGCGGCAGTACATGTCG
>CAYZFW010000040.1:0-11291 GCA_964477615.1 uncultured Phycisphaeraceae bacterium
CGGGCACCACGCCGACATCCCGGCCACCAGTTTCTACACCCCCATCGTCATGGCCGCCGACGCGGTCAGCGGCGCACGCCCCGGCGCTCGGCGTGAGAGCCTCGAACGCTACATCCAGCGCCTCGAGCAGCTCCAGGACATCGCCCTGAGCTTCCAGGGTGTGAACGAGGCGTACGCCATCCAGGCAGGACGCGAGGTCCGCGTGATGGTCGACGCCAAGCGAGTCGGCGACGACGAGGCGTACTTCATCGCCAAGAAGATCGCCGACCGCGTGAGTGCGGAGATGACCTTCCCCGGTGAGATCAAGGTGACGGTGCTGCGAGAGACGAGGGCGATCGAAGTGGCGAGATAGGGAGGGAGAAATGGCAGATGGCAAATCGCAAATGGCAAATGCGATCAGCCCGGCCCATCGCCGTGTATCTCCGGCCTGCCACCATCTGATACTCCCCTGCTTGATTTGCCATTTGCTCTTTGCGATTTGCCATTTGCAGCCAGTGTGCTAGCACTTCACTGCCTCTTGGGAGGTCCCATGCTTCGGATCATTGCGGGCGAATTCCGCTCCCGTCACATCCAGACCCCCGAGGGCACCGACACCACGCGCCCGCTGCCGGACCGTGTCCGCGTCGCGGTGTTCAACATGCTGCACGGGCACCTCGAAGGCCAGTCGGTGTTCGACGTCTTCGCCGGCACCGGCTCGTTCGGGCTGGAGGCGATCTCGCGCGGGGCGAAAGAGGCCGTGATGGTCGAGAAGGACCGGCACGTTGCTCGTCTGATCGAGCGGAACATCGAGACTCTTGGGGTCCACGACCGCGCCGAGGTCTTCAACGGCGACGCGCTGGGCACCGCCGCGCTCTCGAAGTGCCCGCGTCCGGTGCACGTGATCTTCTTCGATCCGCCGTACCCGATGATGGTGGAGCCGGGGACGCGTGAGCGCGTGTGGGAGCAGTTCGGCCGCGCGGTGCAGATGCTGGACGACACGGGGTTCGCGATCATCCGCACGCCGTGGCCGTACGTGGAGACGCTGGAAGAGGAAACCGGCGAGACCGACGAGGACGGCAACGAACTCGTCACCCGCACCCGCACCAACCTCCCGTTGAGCGTGCCGGGTGCGAAGGGCCCCGAGACGCACGAGTACGGCTCCACGGCGGTGCACTGGTACATGAAGGCGTAACAGGAGCCGCACCGTGGCTTTGCCCATCATCACTGTCACGCTCAACCCCTCGATCGACCGCGTTGTCGGCGCGGGATTGCCTGAGGGCGGTGTGCTCTTCGCCGCGGGAAAGGGTGTGAACGTCTCACGAACGCTCGCGCGGCTCGGCGGTGCATCGACGTGCCTCGTGCTGTGCCCGGACGAGGACCGCGGCTTCTTTGCATCGCAGATCGCCGGTCTTGGTCCCGGCAGCGCGGAGTTTGTGCCTTTGCCAGCCGGGGGACGTGTTCGCCGTCGGCAGACCCAACTCGGAGCAGCCGGTGCGTCGAGCCACACACCGGAGCCCGGCACCCAAGACCTGCAGGTCGATGACGACCACCTGGACGCCGTGGAGCACGAAGTCATCGCACGCGTGACAAAGGGAGCTTTGGTTGCATTATGCGGCTCGTGCCCGCCCGGTGTGACTGCCGCGCGCTTCGCCTCGATGCTGCGAAACGTGATCGCTGCCGATGCGTCCGTCCTCGTCGATTCCAGTGGGAGTACGCTCCAAGCCGCCGCCGACACGCCTGGCCTTTGGGCGCTCAAGTGCAACGACGCGGAACTGCGGCACCTCGCCGAGGACACAGAGCCGACAGCCTCGTTGGTGGTCGTCACGGCGGGGGCGGGGGGGCTCCTCGTGAGTTCATCCGATGGGCGGGTCATCCGCGCCCGTGTCCAACTGCCCGCCGAGCGCCCCGCCATAGACGACATCGGCTGCGGGGACGCGGCGACGGCGGGGCTGTCGCTTTCGTGGTCCCGGAACCCCGGCGAGATCGAGCAGCTTTCCCGGTGGGCGGCGGCTGCGGGTACCGCGTCGGTCGCCGCGGCTGGGCCGGGCGAGATCGATGCCGGACTGTTCAACCGGCTGGCGGTTGATCGTCTCTCCTGAACGGCGCCGGGGCAGGCGGCGGGAGGGGGTCGGGGACAAGGGTACTCGTAGGCATCGCAGCGCGCCAACCCCCCAGATGTTGTGGTCGCATCGATTCTCCATGCGAATATGGGGGTACCGATTGCTCGGTTTGACCGGCCGCAAACCCCCGCGTACATCCGATAAACCGAATAAACCCACCACTTCGGCACATTCTGCGCCCCAAATGCGAGACCGGGGCTGAACTCTCCCGTATCATTCCCGAAGAGGCGAAGGTTCTCGGTGCGTGACTTCGCCCGCCTCGGAGCATCGAAGAACTCGAACCCGCCGGGTCATCGCCCGGCGGTTCACACAAGGCTCGCGTTGAACTCGTGCCCGAGAGGGGCCGGCCGAAGGGGGTGGTGGAAGACGCCCTCGGCCTGCGTTCCAAAGCCCCTCTTTCGTTGTGTTCCCAGATTCCGCCCCCCGGCCCCCCGGCCCCCGCCCATTGGAATTGGACGGGCCGCTGATCGACCTCCCGGCCGCCGTGGTCATCGTCTCGACAGGCTCCCAACCGTCCCGCCCGCACCACCCAGATATGCCCACCCCGAACGCCAACCCGACGCCGCTCACCCCGTGGGGGACGCCTTCGCATGCCAATGCGACGCTCACGGTTCAGGCGGCCAAACGGGCCCGCTCGGCCCAGTGGCTTCTGGAGGCTTCGGTCTTCACGCTCGCGGCGGTGTTTGTGGTCGTGTCGGCGGTGAACGCCAAGAAGTCCCGGATGGGCCCGCTGCTCGCCGCGGTGGAGCACTCAGGGGGCGCTTCGGCGTCGTCGAAGAGCTCGGCCCTGTCCTTCGTTGCGGCCACCGAAGAGCGGTACGAAGAGGTGGTTGAAGAGGAACTCGCCGTCGAGCCCGAGCCGGTGGAGCCCATCTCCGCGGACAACGCCAAGCCGTCGTTTGGGATTGGGACCTTCACGCCGCCGGCAGGCGCGAAGCGGTACTTCGACGGTCGGCCGATCCGCCCAAAGAAGACGATTTGGATGACGGTGACGGGGTACTCGCCCGACGCGCGTTCGTGTGGCGACTCCGCCGACGGGCGCACCGCCACAAACCACTCGGTGTGGACCAACGGGATGAACCTCGTGGCGGCCGATCCTCGGCTGCTGCCCTACGGCTCGATCGTGAGCGTGCCGGGCTACGCCGAGAACGAGGTGGTGCCCGTGCTGGACTGCGGCGGGGCGATCAAGGGCACGCGGCTGGACCTGCTGTATCCCTCGCACGCGCAGGCCCTGAAGTGGGGCGTCAAGCGCGTCAAGGTGACGGTGTGGGAGTACGCGGACAACCCGTCGTAATCACTCTCATGCGTCTCGTCCATCTTCTAATTTTCTCGTGCTCCCGACGCCCACAGTGGACCGCGCTCATCGATCGTGGATCCCCCCTGGAGGTGCCGGAGTCCCGGGCCTACCGAGTCGCTCAAAGCCCAAGCGAGCAGGCCGCACGGCACCGCCCACGCCTGGTCATCCATCCGAAGGCCATGAACCACGCGGCTGCGCCGGGCGATGGAATGAACCTCGCAAGCCCCGAAGCGGGGCGCAGGCTTTCGCCGCCAAACAAAACACCCACCGGCTCTGACCAGTCTGAACTTTCGTCCGCCGGAAAGGCCGCCTGGCGCTCGAGTGGTTCGCGTGACGTCGGGAGGCCCTCAACCCAGGGCATCCGCGTCCACTGAACCGATGCAACACCTTGGGCGGGCCGGCTCTGGTCGCTGGTTCCAACAAGGGTCGAGAGTGCCGGAACGAGTGGGGGGTAATCGAGGGCTTGACGATCGACAACTGGGCGTAAAGCACCGGCTGGGTCCGAGGTGAGAGACGTGCCCAAACCACCCTCGGGATAACTCTCGTCGGGACTGAGGGATTTCAATGAAGCCACAACGAGCCCGTTGGGGATCGATGCCCCGGACCACACGCCCGCTTCCGCGGTGCCGACACCCACGCCCAGGGCCAGCGCGGCCAGAATGAACAACGTACCTCTCACGATCGATCTCTTCCTCGCCCGCTTCGGGGCCGAAACGCGTTCTCAACCACCCTTCGCCGCTCAGGATCGGCGTCGGGCGGGGGTTCTTTCCCTGTCCGTGGGAACGATACCCCCGCGCGGCAGGATGACAAGCCTCCAACCCTCTTTACGCCGTGGATTCACGCAGGTTTGACAGTTCCCGTGGCCGAATGCGGCCAACGGGTCCGGGAATGTGCGGTTCCCGTTCCCACAATCGCACCGATTCAACCGCTCATGCGACGTTTGGGCGCTCCGAGGCTCACCAACTGCCGCGGAGTTCGGCGACGATGTCCTTGGCCATCTGGTCGATGACGGAAATCTGGCCGACTTCGAGGCGTTCCTGGGCCCCACGCGCGGGCACGAACGGTTTGGCGGCTCGGAAGTTGCGGCGCGAGACCATCACCTTCCCGTCGCTGGTGGATTTCCACTCGAAGTTCACCGCGAGATCGACCGCGCCCTCCTGCAGCAGGCCCGACTCGCGCTGGCTGGAGAGCTTGCGGATCTCCGCGCTGGTGACCACCCCCGACAGCACCGTCTCGGCCCCGTCCCGCGGCGCGACACGCCACGGCGTCACGCGGTGAATCTCCTTCACGATCGCCTCGGTGAGTTGGATCTCAAGGCCGTGGTTGAACGTGCGGTTGTCGAAGATCGGCACGGCAACGGTGCGGATGTCGGTGCGGTGCCCCGAGCCGAAGGTGTATCCGCCCCCGGATTCACCCTTGCCGGACGAGCAGCCCGGCGTCGAGGCGAGTACGACAAGGACTGCGGCGCCGGCCGCCGCGCCAGTCAGACATGAGCGAAGCGAAGGAGCACGCCTCATTGTCCGCCCCCCTGCGTGGCCGCCGCGGGCTTCTCGGATTCAGCCTGTGGTTCGGTCGTCTCGCTCTTCTCAGCGTCCACAGGCTTGGGCATCCCGAACTCCCAGCCCTTCTCCTTCGCGGTCGAAAGGGCCTGATCGGCGGCGATGGTGCCGGGGTGATCGCGGAGCAGCCGCCTCATCATGAACTTCGCCGAGGGCTCGTCGTCGACTTTGAGGTACCACCGGGCGTTCTCGAGCATCTGCGCCGCGGCGGATTCATCGAGGCGTGTGAGCAGGGCGGCGTCGAGGCCGGTCTTTTCTGCTTCAGCGGGGAAGACGCGCTGGAAGTCCTTGATCCGCACCGAGGCGTCGATGAGGCTCGCGGACTCGTACCGCGGTCCCTTGAACCGCGCGATGTCGCAGAAGATCCGCCGCTGCGCCGCCTTCACCCGGTTCGGCCCGCGCGGGAAGTTCTCGAGATAGAGGTCGTACGACTCGCCGGCGAGTTTGAGCTCCCGCTCGCGGTAGTAGTAGTCCGCCAGTTCGATCGCCGCCTTCTCCGCCAGCTGGCTCCCCGGCAGGCGCTCCTGCGTGCGGATGAAAAGCTCGACGGCGATGTCGGAGGCGTCCACCCAGAAGATCAGCAGCGAGCGCCGCTTCTCGCCGTTGGCGTAGCGCAGCGCGATCGCCAGTTCCCGGTCGATGGCGGTGACGAACTCCTCCGTCTGCGGGTACTGCTTGATGACGGTCTCGTAGTCGTACAGCGCCTCGTACAGGTCGTTCACCGCGACCCACGAATCGCCACGCAGCAAGTACGCCTGCGGCAGGTAGGCGTTGCTCGTGCGCTCGTTCTTGGTGATCCAGTCGTTGAGCAGGACGCGGGCCGAACCGGGGTTGTCTTCAGCGAGGGCGCGCCGCGCCCGGGCCATCACCGCCGCGTCACCTTCGAGCGACGGCGCATCGGTCTGCACCAGCGAGCGGTCGTCGTCGAGGTCGTACTTGATCGCCTGGGCACGGGCATCCGACGCCGCACCAAGCAGCCCGGCGGCGACACACGCGGCGAGAAGACGGCATGGAACAGTCCAACGCATGGGGGCAGGATAGCGGTGATGGCACCGCGGTGGGTCGGTGCCGCTTCGCCGATCTACTGTTGTCCCCCCATGCCGCTGCGCTTCGAGATTTTCCACACCTGCCGATCCACCCGCGCCCGCGTCGGCCGGGTGCACACGCCCCACGGCGTGTTCGACACGCCGGCGTTCATGCCGGTGGGCACGCAGGGGACCATCAAGGGGGTCCCGCTGCCGCTGATCGGCGCCACCGGGTCACAGATCATCCTGGGGAACACCTACCACCTCATGCTGCGCCCCGGTTCACCGCTCGTGGCCTCGCTGGGCGGGCTGCACGCGTTTGCCGGCTGGCCGGGGCCGATGCTCACCGATTCCGGCGGGTTCCAGGCGTATTCCATGAGCGACCTCAACACCGTCACCGACGACGGCGTGACGTTCCGCTCCGTGGTCGACGGCTCGAAGGTCCATCTCTCGCCCGAGCGCTCCATCCAGGTGCAGAACGAACTGGGAGCCGACATCATCATGGCCTTCGATGACTGCCCCCCCAGCATCGACCCCACCGCCCAGAGCCGCGCCGCCCAGCGGCTGATGGTCACGCAGCAGAAAACCGTCTCAAAGTCCAAGCGGCCCTACGACCACGCCAAGCGCCTTGATGAGGCCAACGAGCGCACCGCCCGCTGGCTGGAACGCTGCAAGGCCGCCCACGCCCGCCCGAGCGATCAGGCCCTCTTCGGCATCGTGCAGGGCGGCACCGATCTTGATCGGCGCACGCGCTCGGCGTCGCAGGTGACGAACATCGACCTCCCAGGCTACGCGGTGGGCGGCGTGGCGGTGGGCGAGGGGTTCGATGAGATCGTGAAGGTGGTCGAACACACCGCGCCGCTTCTTCCGCCAGCAAAGCCCCGGTATCTCATGGGCGTCGGGTACGAGCGTGACATCGTCGCGGCAGTGAAAGCGGGCATCGACATGTTCGACTGCGTATTACCGACGCGGAACGGGCGAAACGCCTTCGCGTTCACCCCCACCGGGACCGTGCGGCTGCGCAATGCTCAATACGCCGAGGACCCCAGGCCGCTGGACCCGACGTGCGATTGCCTGGCGTGCGCGCCGGCGAAACATGGGTGGGTGTTCCCCGCAGCACCTACGCGGACTGCCGAGAAGTTCGGGATGCATCAGGGTGCGGCGCCGGGCGGTTGTTTCTCGCGCGGCTACCTGCGTCACCTGTTCATGGCCAAGGAAATGCTCGGGCCGGTGCTGGTCAGTTTGCACAATGTTCGGCATTTCCAACGGCTCATGGTTGATATCCGGGCGGCAATCAGGGAAGATGGTTGGTCCGCTCTTGCCCGGCACTGGCCGGTGACCTCCGCTCCCCCCGACGCCGACCCGTCCCAGCCCATGTAAAGGCTCGGCGAAGAGGCCCAGGGCACCGCGAGGGGCCGCCGTTCTGAGATGTATGTCCGTCGGCGGGCGAACCCGCGCAGGCTCGTGCCGGCGCGGGGTGGGATCGTTGTCCGAACGCCTTGCCCGCCCGCTGGGGTGGGTTTCACCGCCGGAGCCATGGATTGATGTCGCACGTGAGCCAGAGTCAGATGCAGTTGAACCCGTCGTTCTCGATGCTGATCGCCCAGGCCCCGCCCATCGCCGGGGGCAAGGGGGAGGCGCAGCCGCTGGGCGCTCCGGCGACCGGCACCGCCGTCCCGGGGATTCCCGGGGCGGGTGCTGGCACGGGTGCGCAGGCCGCGCCCCCCGGTGGCGGCTTCGGCATTCTGATGCCGTTCATCTTTGTGCTGGTGTTCATGATCGGCTTCTCGTGGTGGACGCAGAGCAAGGAGCGCAAGAAGCGTCAGGCGATGCTCGCGTCGATCTCTCGCTCCGACCGCGTTCAGACCATGGGCGGGATCATCGGCACCGTGGTCGAGATGCGCGACGACGAGGTCGTGCTTCGCGTCGATGAGGCCACCAATACGAAGATCACCTTCTCGAAGAACGCCGTGCAGGGCGTGATGAAGAAGGCGCACAGCAGCGAAGCCGCCGCGGCGTGACCCACGCAGGCCGCTCTCCCCGACTGCCCAAGCCCCACTGCCCACTGCCCTCCTCGTCCCCCCGGCCCCCCGGACCCCCCCATGCCGAATCTCCGACGCTCCGTCATCCTCAGCATCATTGTCCTGGTCGCGTGCGCCCTGGCCATCTACCCGCCGGAGCAAAACCTCCGGCTGGGCAAGGACCTTGCCGGCGGCGTGAACCTGGTGTACACGCTCGACATCAAGCCCGAGGACCCCTCGGACGTGGTCGACAAGACCATCGAGATCATCAAAGAGCGCGTCAACCCCGACGGCCTGTTCGAGATGAGCTTCGTGAAGCAGGGGCGCGACCGCCTCGAGATCACCATGCCGCTGCCGAACGAGCGGGTGAAGAAACTCCGCGCCGAATACGACACGGCCCTGAACCGGCTGAAGGACGTCGATGTCGATCCCGACGGTCTGGAGCGTGCGCTGCGGCTTCACGGCGATGAGCGCGTGAAGGCCCTCGAAGCGATGTCGGACACGCCGGAGCGCAAGAGCCTGCTGGCCCCGATCATCGAAGCGGCGAAGAAGGCCGACGAGGCCGCCGCGGCCCTCGCGGCGGGCCAGAAGGCCGGGGCCGCCGGGGCCGATCTGGACAAACTGATCGACGCCGCGGGCGAAGCAGCGGAGAAGCTTGACGTCGCGAAGTCCGCCGCGATCACCGCGAGCGTGCGCCCCGACGACATGCGTGATGCGCTGGAACTCTCGAACACCGGTTCGAGCGTGCGCAAGAGCAAGACCTCTTCGGAAGTCGTCAAGGTCCCCAGCCCGCGCGAGCGTGCCATCGAGGGCATCCGCAAGCGCGTCGCCCCCGTGCCCGGGGCCGACAAGATCATCGACTCGATCATCGAAGCGCACGCGGCGTACCGCAAGGAGCGCAAGGGCTTTGACGACCCCGCCGACCTTGAGCGTCTGCTCCAGGGCGCGGGCGTGCTGGAGTTCCGCATCGCCGTGGGCGTGGGCAGCAATCCTGACGAGGGCCGTCTGCGCCGCGAACTGAAGGAACGCGGGCCGGAGGGGGTTGAGAGCACCACGACGGTGTGGCGTCCCATCAACAAACTCGAATCGTGGTACGACGCGCTCGACCAGTACGAAGCCCTCATCGCCAACCCCGCCGGCTACTTCGCCGACCGTGGGCTGGTGGTCGAGGAGCGCGACGGCGAGTTCTTTGTGCTGCTGCGTGACGAAGCGGGCTGGCGCATCACCAAAGCCGAGGGAAACTGGCGCCTCGCGCAGGCAAGCCAGGGAAGCGACGAACTGGGCCGCCCCGCGGTGAACTTCCGCATGGACGAGCGCGGGGCTCAGTTGATGGGCGACCTGACACAGGCGCACACCGGGCAGCCGATGGCGATCGTGCTCGACGACGAGGTGATTTCGGCGCCGAACATCAACAGCCGCATCTCCAACAGCGGCATCATCCAGGGCACTTTCAGCCAGGAAGAGCTCAACTACCTCATCAAGACGATGTCCGCGGGGTCGCTGCAGGCCAAACTCTCCAGCAAGCCCATCAGCAAGGACGTCCACGCGCCGGACCTCGGTGCCGACAACCTCACGGCCGGGCTCGAGGCGTGTTTGCTCTCGTTCCTCATCACCGCCGTGTTCATGTGCTTCTACTACTTCATGTCCGGCGGCGTGGCGGTGATCGGCATCATCTCCATCGGCATCATGATGCTGGGGATCATGGCCCTGCAGCGTGCGGCGTTCAGCCTGCCCGGCATCGCGGGCGTGGCCCTGACCTTCGGCATGGCCGTCGACTCGAACGTGCTCATCTACGAGCGTCTGCGTGAAGAGCTGCTCAAGGGCAATGACCCACGGACGGCGCTGCGGCTGTCGTACCAGCGGGCCATGTCGGCCATCGTCGACTCGAACATCACCACCCTCATCACCTGCGTGGTGCTGGGCTACATGGGCACGGCGGAGATCAAGGGCTTCGCCATCACGCTGGGCATCGGCGTGGTCGCCACGCTCTTTGCGGCGCTGGTGGTCACCAAGTCGCTGCTGTTCATCATGATCGACAGGATGCGGATTCCCGGGGCGGAGAAGAGCCTGCCGCTGGTCTTCCCCGCCCTCCAGCGGGCCCTCTCGCCGAACGTCGATTGGCTGCGTCTCCGCCACTTCTTCTACGGCTTCTCGATCATCGCAACAACGCTGAGCTTCGCCTCGATCTTCTTCCAGGGCGAGCAGCTCTTCGGCCTCGAATTCCGCGGCGGCACCGCCATCCACGTCACGCTGAAGGAAACCACCAAGCCCGACGGCACCCGCGAGACCATGACGGCGACGCGGGCCGACGTGAAGGGCCGGCTCGACGCCGTCGCGCAGGAGGCCGACAAGGCCAACAACGAGGTGCTCAAGCCGCTCGTCAACGCCGAGGTCATCCCGGTGAACCCGCGGGCCGACGGCGTGACCAGCGACCGCTTCACCATCCGCACGAGCATCACGGACGAAGAGGCGCTGCGCAACGCGGTGGTGCCCAAGTTCACGGACATCGTCGAAAGCCGCGCGGCCCTGACCTTTGCAAACGCCTCGGCGGTCCGCATCGCCGACGGTGCCCCCGTCTACCAGATCCTCGACAACCAACTGGGCCAGACCATCGGACGGCCCGAGGTCCGAAACGACGTTTCCGCGTTCGTCGGCGGGGCGGCGGTGGTGCTGAAGGACATCGTTCCCCCGCCCACCGAGGCCGAACTGCAGCAGCGGCTCGACTACATCCGCAACCAGCCCGATTTCGCCGGGCGTGCCCTGAAGCGGACGTACTCCATCGTCGTGGTCGACGGCACGCGTGAGAGCGTGACCACCGCGGTCATTCTCGTGCGCGATCCCTCGATCTCGTCGTTTGACACGGCGCGCTGGCGCGAGCAGTTCGCCCAGCAGGAGTGGGACATGCTGCGGGCCGCGTACACGCAGACGACGCTGCTGGCGAGCATCCAGAACTTCAGCGGCGCCATCGCCGAGACCTTCCGAACCCAGGCCGCGGTGGCGCTGATGGTGTCGTTCGGTCTCATCATGATCTACGTGTGGATGCGGTTCGGGAGTTTCCGCTACTCGATGGCGGCGGTGCTGCCTGTGTTCCACGACGTGGGCATCGCCGTGGGCTTCATCGCCCTCAGCGGCTGGCTGTACGAGACGTTCCCGGCGCTGGGCGCCATCGGCATCCGCCCCTTCAAGATCGACCTGGGCATGATCGCTGGCCTGACGACCATCCTGGGCTACTCGATGAACGACACCATCGTCGTCCTCGACCGCATCCGCGAGAACCGCGGCAAGCTCGC